>NZ_JBSFTP010000193.1:0-1023 GCF_053591315.1 Streptomyces sp. NPDC003042 | reverse complement strand
ATTCGCCTGCTGAAGACGACGCTGGAGAAGAACGACGGGACGGCGCAGCAGACGCTGGCGCGGGCGCGGGCCGCGGTGGACAACATCGGCTGAGCGGGCCGTTGGGATAGGGCAGTCGGGTACACGGGGGGTCGTCGATGACGTCGTGGGACATCAAGCCGCAGGGTGTGCAGGGGCAGTTGAAGACTGTCGGCGGGCATGCCGGTGAGCTGGAGAAGGCTTTGAACGCTCTGCTGACGGATATGTCGCAGGCGGCGCAGTACGCGGGCACGGCGGTGCCGGGTTCGGCGGCGCAGACGCGTCTGCAGGGTCCGGTGGCTCCGGGCAAGGCTCCTCTGTCGCAGAATGCGATGGGTCCGGTGGCGGCGGCTCTGGGTGAGTATTTGAAGGGCCGGGAGAAGGAACTCAAGTCGATGACGGAGCGGATCGAGGCGTGCGTTCTCGGTGCCGTGAAGGCGACCAACGAGTACCTGGAAGGCGATCTGGAGCAGGCCAAGGCGGCCCAGGACGCTGCGCGGGCTGTGAATCTTGAGGTTCTGCGGGAGCAGCCGGGGGGCAAGAAGTGAGCGGGGACGCGCCGGTTGATCCGGCGGAGGTGCCGGTGTTCACGGGGGACTTCCGGTTGCTGGACGCGAAGGTGAAGGCGATCTCGGCGGGCGGGGCGAAGATCTCGACGGCGACGTCGGACGTCCATTCGAGTTTCGGTGGTCTGCAGGCGTTCTACCGGGCGCCGGAGGCGGACCAGCTGTTCGCGACGACGAAGCCGGTGTCGGATCTGGGTTTGAAGCTGAGCTCGGACATGTGCACGATCGCGGGTGCGCTGGGGACGTACGCGCGGGACGCGGAGCCGATCGCGAAGAAGCTGGATGAGCTGAAGAGGGAAGCGGAAGCGTTTCGTTCGAAGGTCGCCAAGGAGGACAAGTGGCGTGAGGACGGTGATCTGATCGATGAGAATCTCGATCGCCGTAACGAGATCGCCGAGGTGTGGGCGCAGTTCCAGGATGTGGAGAAGGCCGCTCACGC
>NZ_JBSFTP010000192.1:0-1052 GCF_053591315.1 Streptomyces sp. NPDC003042 | reverse complement strand
GACCGTCCCGCCCCGGACATACGAAGACTGTCGGGAAACCCCCAAAAGAACGGCACGGGGGGAGGAGCGGGCATGCGAGGTCATCAGGGATGCGGGACTGGAGCCAAGGGAACCAGCGGCCATCTCAAGGCGGCCGGATGGAGTCCGGGAGCATGGGTACGCATCAGATCGCTACTCGCTCCGCACGTCTCGGCGGCTGCCGCCCGTCCTGGGCTGGTCACAAGCCGCCCACGACGCCTTGGCCCTCTCGACATGGGCGACCGCCGCCTGTCTGTGGCCGGGCCACAGGCCGCCAAGCCACCTGCGCACCTCGCGTGGAAGGCGGCCGTCGCCTGTCTGTGGCTGGCCACAGGCTGCCCAAGCCACCTGCGTGCCTCGGGTCGCGGGCGGTCGTCGGCCGTCTGTGGCTGGCCACAAGCCTCCTACGACGCCTGGGTGCCTCCCGATGCGGGCGACGTGTCGCCCGTCTGTGTCTGAAGGCCCCAAACAGCGCCCATGCCGAGCTGTGAAGGGGTCAGAGCGACCTCCGCACCACAAATGCACGCCCAAACAGGGGTAATTGGGACAATCCGTCGGCCTTTCCGCCCGCCCACTCGCCCAGACCGCAATCCACGACGACATACCCGCTGCCAGCCGTCTTTTGACCCCAGTCGACGGTCAGTCGCCGTCGATGAGGCGCGCGAGAGAGCATGCGCGGCTTATGCCCGGCCCACAGGTGGCCGATGGTCGCCCTCCGGGCAGGCGCGCAGGCGTGGTGGGCGGCTTGTGCCCGGCCACGGACGGGCGGCAGTCGCCGTCGATGAGAGGCACTGGGGACCGTGGGCGGCTTGTGTCCAGCCACGGACGGGTGGCAGTCGCCGAGACGTGTGGAGCGAGTAGCGATCTGATGCGCGCCCATGCCTCCGGGAACTGTCTGGCCGCCGTGAGGTGGACGCGGGGCTCCTTGGCTCCAGTCCTGCATCCCTGATGACCTCGCATGCCCGCTCCTCCCCCCGTGCCGTTCTTTTGGGGGTTTCCCGACAGTCTTCGTATGTCCGGGGCGGGACGGTCGG
>NZ_JBSFTP010000191.1:0-1110 GCF_053591315.1 Streptomyces sp. NPDC003042 | reverse complement strand
AGCCCGCGCCATCGCGGGCTGCGGCAGGTCAACCGCTGGAGGGCTGCGCGCCTTCCCCGAATCCCGGGACGTCGGCCACGGTGACGTCCAGGCGCAGCCGTACGAAGCGGGGGGGCGCCAGGCGCCCCGATCGACCGCGGTGTCGGCGCTGATCTCCGCGACCAGCTCCGGGACCACGAGGATGGGATCGAGGGGTTCGCGGCTACCCCAGGTGGCGGTGAACCGTACGCCGGTCCGCGGATGGTCGGAGCCGGCGGCGGTGAGGTGGCCGGCGAGCCGGCGGGCCGCGTCCGGCTTCAGGGGCGTGGCGCGGCCGACCGCGCGCAGCCGTCCGTCGGCGTCGTAGCGTCCGAGGACGAGTAGCTGCGGGCGGCTCAGTGTGCCGGTGATGCCGCCGACGATCGCTTCGGTGGTCTCACGGCGGCGGACCTTGAACCATTCGCGAGTGCCCGGAAGGTACTTCTGCCCGATGCCCTTGATGACCAGGCCCTCAACGCCTTGGACTTCCGTCCAGGAGGCGAGCCACTCCTGGGCGACGGCCGCGTCGGTCGTCATGGGGCAGAGCGCCCACGGCGGTGTCAGGCCGTGCTCGGTGAAGAGGCCCTCCAGGACGGCACGGCGCTGTTCGTACGGTTCGGCGAGCAGCTCCTGGCCATCGATCTGAAGGATGTCGAAGGCGATGAAGTGCGCGGGCATCGCCTCCGCCAGCTGCTGGACGGTGCGGCCGCCGGAGGAGGCGCGGCGTTTGCAGCGCCTCGAAGGAGAGCCGGTGTCCCGACCACACCACGACTTCGCCGTCGAGGACCAGGCCGTGCGGCAGCTTCTTCGCCGCGGTGATGAGGTCGGGGAAGTGCCGCTGGATCTGCGTGCCGCGCCGCGATTGCAGCAGCGTCGGCCCGCCCGGCCGGGACGGGGTGAACAACAAGCACCGGTAGCCGTCGTTCTCCAGACTTTGATGTGTCTCATGAGACTCGCGGCCACGAACAAGACGGCCCCCTGGGAGCGAGTGGCTGGGCCCTAAGGGCTGTCCCGTAATCCCCGGTGGATCAGCGCACGGCGTCAGATGCGGTGCATCTCCCCCAGCTACCGCTGGGAGGTGCCCCCGGGCGG
>NZ_JBSFTP010000190.1:0-1133 GCF_053591315.1 Streptomyces sp. NPDC003042 | reverse complement strand
GTGCCGTTCCGGCAGGACACCGCTTATATGGCGATCGGTGAGCGGACGAACGCGAACGGGTCGAAGAAGTTCCGTGAGGCGATGCTGGAGGCCCGGTGGGACGACTGTGTGGAGATGGCGCGGGACCAGATCCGTGAGGGCGCGCACATGCTCGACCTGTGTGTGGACTATGTGGGCCGTGACGGGGTCGCGGACATGAAGGAGCTGGCGGGGCGGTTCGCTACGGCGTCGACGCTGCCGATCGTTCTGGACTCGACGGAGGTTCCCGTTCTCCAGGCCGGGCTGGAGAAGCTCGGCGGGCGGGCGGTGATCAATTCGGTGAATTATGAGGACGGTGACGGTCCGGAGTCGCGGTTCGCGAAGGTGACCGCTTTGGCGCGGGAGCACGGTGCGGCGCTGATCGCGCTGACCATCGACGAGGAGGGCCAGGCCCGCACGGTCGAGCACAAGGTCGCCATCGCCGAGCGGCTGATCGCCGATCTGACGGGGAATTGGGGGATCCGGGAGTCGGACATCCTCATCGACACCCTCACGTTCACGATCTGCACGGGTCAGGAGGAGTCGCGCAAGGACGGTATCGCGACGATCGAGTCGATCCGTGAGCTCAAGCGCCGGCATCCCGATGTCCAGACGACGCTGGGTCTCTCCAACATCTCCTTCGGTCTGAATCCGGCCGCCCGTGTCCTGTTGAACTCGGTGTTCCTGGACGAGTGTGTGAAGGCGGGTCTGGATTCGGCGATCGTTCACGCGTCGAAGATCCTGCCGATCGCCCGGTTCGACGAGGAGCAGGTCACCACCGCGCTGGATCTGATCTATGACCGGCGTGCGGAGGGCTATGACCCGCTGCAGAAGCTGATGGCCTTGTTCGAGGGTGTGAACACCAAGTCGCTGAAGGCCGGGCGTGCGGAGGAGTTGCTGGCGCTGCCGCTGGACGAGCGGCTCCAGCGCCGGATCATCGACGGTGAGAAGAACGGCCTGGAGCGGGACCTGGAGGAGGCTCTCCAGAGTCGCCCCGCCCTGGACATCGTCAACGACACGCTGCTGGAGGGCATGAAGGTCGTCGGTGAGCTGTTCGGTTCGGGTCAGATGCAGTTGCCGTTCGTGCTGCAGTCGGCGGAGGTCATGAAGACGGC
>NZ_JBSFTP010000189.1:0-1213 GCF_053591315.1 Streptomyces sp. NPDC003042 | reverse complement strand
GCCCGCCGGAGCTGGCGGGCGTGGAGTCGATGGTCGGCCTGTTCATCAACACCCTGCCGGTACGCGCCCGGCTGGAGAACGCCGAGCCCCTGACCGGGTTCTTCCGCCGCCTCCAGGCCGAACAGGCCCGTCTCCTCGACCACCAGTGGGCAGGCCTCGCCGACATCCAGCGCTGGGCCGGACACGGCGAACTCTTCGACACCGCCATGGTCTTCCAGAACTACCCCGTCAGCCCTGACGCCACGGACGGACGGCTCGACGCCGCCGGACTGCGGATGGAGGGCTTCGACGCCGTCGAGAGCACCGACTTCGCCATGAACCTGGTCGCACACACCAGGGACGCGGCCCTGCGGATGCACCTCGACTACCGGGCGGACGTCTGCGACGAGCACCTGGCCCGTTCTCTGTCGCAGCGGGTGCTGCGGGTGCTGGAAGCACTGGTCGTTGACAGCGCCCTGCCCGTCGGCCGCCTCGACACGCTCGACACCGCTGACCGTGAGCGGGTGCTGGTCGAGTGGAACGGCCACGACACCGACCTCCCCGACGTTCCCCCGCACGAACTCTTCGCCGAACAGGCCGTACGCACTCCGCAGTCCATCGCGGTCACCGACGAGAGCGGCGCGAGCCTGACCTACCGGGAACTCAACCAGCGAGCGAACCAGCTGGCCCGCCATCTCCTCGCACAGGGCATCGGCGCCGAGCAGTTCGTGGCCCTCGCCCTGCCCAAATCCACCCAGGCGATCGTCAGCATGCTCGCCGTCCTCAAAGCCGGCGCCGCCTACCTGCCCATCGACCCCGACTACCCCACCGACCGCATCACCTACATGCTCCACGACGCAAACCCGGCCCTCACATTGACGGAGCCGGTCACCACAGCCGAGTTGTCTGAGTACCGGGACGATGACCTCACCGACCAGGAACGGCTGCGCCCCTGGTCTCCCCGCCACGCCGCCTACATGATCTACACCTCAGGCTCCACCGGCCGCCCCAAGGGCGTCATCATCGAACACCACGCCCTGGCCACCTACCTCCACCGCGCCCGCACCGCATACCCCGCCACCAGCGGCACCACCCTCCTCCACTCCCCCCTCGCCTTCGACCTCACCATCACCGCCCTGTGGACCCCCCTCACCAACGGCGGAACCGTCCACCTCACCACCCTCGAAAACACCACCACCCAACCCACCCTCGTCAAAGCCACCCCCAGCCACCT
>NZ_JBSFTP010000188.1:0-1266 GCF_053591315.1 Streptomyces sp. NPDC003042 | reverse complement strand
TGATCGAGTACTCCTGGCCAGACGACTCAAGAGCAGGCCGAGCACGTGATGCGTGGGCTGCCACGGTCGAGGATCTTCCCATCGGAACCCACGTGACGTGCGAGGTCATCGCCCGGCAGCCCTTCGGCGTGTTCGTCCAGATCGACGCCGTGCCAGAAGCGATCGGTCTGATCGAGATCACCGCGATGCCTCGGAGCCGTACTGCCTGCGCCGGGCAAACGGCTCAGGGGCAACGTCATCGGACACGCCGAGCACAACCACCAAGTAAGGATCAAACTCAGCGAGTTGGCGGCCACGAATTGACCGGGTCGCCTCACATCGCGGCGGGACGATCACGGTGGCTGTGCGAGGACGAGGGTCCGCAGCAGGGCGAAGGAGGCTCGTCCGTATGACCGGCGCTTGATGAGCTTGATGCGTGTGACCTGACCTTCGACTACCCCGGAGCTCCAGGGCAGACTGAGGCCGTTGACGACCGCGTCCCAGTCGTGTTGGAGGAATGCGGCGAAGGACTGGATCGGCTTCGGTCCGTCGGCCAGGGCCCGGGTCATCCACTGCGTCAGTTCGGTGCCTCGCCGATCACGGGCTATGGCGTTGAAGGCGTGCGCGAGCTCGCGGGCGGTGCTCAGGTCCGGGCATGCCTCAAGGACTCGGTCCAGCTGACTGCTTTCACTGCTGGTCAGGGACTCGGGGCGGCGCATGATCCAGCTGGTGATCTGGCGAGGGCTTGGGATCAGCCTTGGTTCGTCAACAGCTGTTCCGGCTCTCAGGGTCGCGACGTAGCGGCGGACAGAGATCTTGCTGCCTGGGTATCCCTGTTCACGCACTTCGCGGAACAGCTGGGTCGCGTTGGTGCCTCCTGTTCGGTATCGCTGCTGAATGTAGGGCTTGAACCGGGCGAGGATTTCCGGCCGCCGGTCGCGTGCGGAGGCCAGGAGGTCGTCGAGCTCGATGTTCGCGTAGCGGCGGACCGTCTTGCGGTCGAGGCGGAGATCGCGACTGATGGCGCTGTGGTTGTCACCTCGCAGAAGCCGGTCGTGGATGTCCTTGTGGCGTTGACGGACCCGGGCGAGGATCTGGCTGTCTGGCGGATCGCTCGCGGGTGGCACGGGTTCGATGAGTTCCAGAAGTGCGTCTGGGGATATCGCGTCGGCGTCTTTGCGCAGGCAGGGGCGATGGGCGTGGGCCGTGCGTTCGACGGCCCGGGCCAGGCTGTGAAGCAAATGCCACCGGTCGGCGACCTGGATCGCGTCGGGGGCGGCCCGTTTG
>NZ_JBSFTP010000187.1:0-1324 GCF_053591315.1 Streptomyces sp. NPDC003042 | reverse complement strand
TGAGGTTCCCCCGACATGCGGAAGGTTGCCGTTCATGGCCTGATGGGCCGTGAGAAGGGAGCCTTGCGTAATGGCTGCACCGATGAAGTACCCGCCCGAGTTGCGCCGGCGTGCGGTCCAGATGTACCGCGAAGCGGATCCCAAGCCCGTGATCCGCCGCATGGCGGGAGAGCTCGGGGTCCACCCCGAGGCCCTGCGGAACTGGATCCGTCAGGACGAAGCCGACCACGGGGAACGCGAGGACCGTCTGACGACCACGGAGAAGCAGGAGCTGGCCGCCCTGCGGAAGGAGAACGCCGAGCTGCGGCGCTCGTGCGAGATCCTCAAGGCAGCTTCGGCTTTTTTCGCCCAGGAGCTCGACCCGACCCGGCGACGGTACTGAGGCTCATCGACGAGCACCAGGACCGCTTCGGGGCCGAGCCCGTTCTCCGGGAACTGTGCATCCCCGCCTCTACCTACTACCGCTGGCGCCGCGAGGCGCCCTGCCGCCGCAAGGTCCGTGACGCCGAGCTGACCGAGCAGGTCCGCCGCATCCATACCGACTCGGACGGCACCTACGGATCCCCGCGCATCCATGCCGTCCTTCGGCGGCAGGGCGTCAACGTCGGCCGCAAACGAGTCGAGCGTCTGATGCGCCAGGCAGGCCTCCAGGGCGTCAGCCCGCGTCGGCCCCGCGGTTTCACCCGCCGCGATCCGGCCGCCGAGGCCGCGGCCGACCTGGTCCAGCGCGACTTCACCGCGGATGCCCCCAACCGGCTGTGGGTCGCAGACATCACCTTGATCCCCACCGGCGAGGGCCCGTGGTGGCTCGCTTCGATCCGCGACGTCTTCTCCCGCCGGATCGTGGGCTGGCACACCTCCGAGCGGGCGGATGCCGACCTTGTCCTGACCGCCCTGGAATACGCCCTGCACGGCCGGCCCGTCGAGCCCGGACAGCTGGTCCACCACAGCGACCACGGCTGTCAGTACACCTCGATCAAACTCACAACCCGCCTGCTCAAGGCCGGGATCGAGCCGAGCATGGGAACGGTCGGGGACTCCTACGACAACGCCCTCGCGGAGAACTTCTGGAGCGTGCTGAAGACCGAGTGCGTGCGCCGCACCGCCTTCGCCACCCGCACCGACGCCGACCTGGCGCTGTTCGCCTACATCGACGGCTGGTACAACACCCGCCGCATCCAGAAACGTCTCGGCTGGCTCAGCCCGGACGAGTACGAAGCGAAGTACCACGCCGATCAGGCGACGGCCGAACCAGTGGTATCCAAACCACCGACACCCGCACTGACGAGGTAATCAACACCTCCCGCACAGCGGGGGAAGCTCA
>NZ_JBSFTP010000186.1:0-1455 GCF_053591315.1 Streptomyces sp. NPDC003042 | reverse complement strand
CGGCGCAGAGAACTCCGGCGCTTCGCGCCTCCGGGCCAAGGATGCGTTTCCCGCCCGGCCTGAAGGCCGGGATTCCCACGCAAGATCAGGGATGGTGGCGCTGAACTGGGGTGAGCAGGGCGTCGACGCGGGCACCGCGGCCATGGTCGTCAACATCGGCCCGATCGTCATCGCCCTGCTCAGCGGCTGGCTGCTGAAGGAGGGTTTTCCGTCGATGCTGCTGGTGGGGATGGGCGTCTCCTTCGCCGGAGCGGCCGTCGTGGGCATGTCCACCTCGAGCGGCGGTACGTCCTCCCTCACCGGCGTGCTGCTCTGCCTGGTCGCCGCGCTCGCCTACGGCGCCGGGGTGGTCGCGCAGAAGCCCGCGCTCCGGCACGGGACCCCGCTCCAGGTGACGACGTACGGCTGCTTCGTCGGCACGGTCTGCACCCTGCCCTTCGCCGGGCAGCTCGTCAGCCAGCTTCCCCAGGCGCCGCTCGCCGCCACCCTCAACATGCTCTACCTGGGCCTCTTCCCGACCGCCCTGGCCTTCACCACCTGGAGCTACGCCCTGTCGCGCACCACCGCCGGGAAGATGGGCGCCACCACCTACGCGGTGCCCGCCGTCGTGGTGGTCATCGCCTGGTTCGCCCTCGACGAGGTACCCGGCTGGCTGACCCTGCTGGGCGGCGCGATCTGCCTCGCCGGTGTCGCGGTGTCCCGCAAGCGCCGCCGGCCCGCCGACGACGAGGCGGTGACCGCCTCGAAGTAGGGTCGGCGCACACACCGACGCAGGAGGACCGCCGTGGCGACCGGCATCGTGATCGCGCAGACGACCATCGACGACGAGGCCGGGGCGCGGGCGCTGGCGCGGGGTGCGGTGGAGGCCCGGCTGGCCGCCTGCGCGCACATCGACCCGCCCCTCACCGCCGTCTACCGGTGGAAGGGCGCCGTCGAGACGGGCACGGAGTGGCGCGTCTCGTACAAGACCACCGAGGACCGGCTGGCGGCGCTCGGCGAGTGGGTCGCGCGGGAGCACGCCTACGAGGTGCCGGAGTGGATCGTGCTCCCCGTCGACGGCGGCTCGGACGCCTACCTGGCGTGGGTCGCCGCAGAGACCACCCACGGGGGGCGGGCGTCATAGGACGAAGGTGGCCTCGTTCCGGCCCAGGAGATAACCCAGCTGCAATTGGTTGAGTGCGCCCAGTTCCTGCTTGATGGCCGCGATATGGGCCTGGAGGGAGCGTTCGCTGATGCCGATGCGGCGGGCGATGGCCTTGTCCGAATAGCCCTCCACGAGCAGCCTGCTGATGGACTCCCGGATCGCCGGGACCACCTCGTCCGCCGCCTTCGCGGAATCGTACGATGGTCGGTTCGATAACACCGCACTCGTCGAGATCTACCAGAACTGCAACATCTTCAACGACGGCGCCTTCGACGCCCTCAAGGACAAGGAACAGGCCCTCGACGCCGTCA
>NZ_JBSFTP010000185.1:0-1470 GCF_053591315.1 Streptomyces sp. NPDC003042 | reverse complement strand
GAGGAACACCCCCCATCCGGCATCAGCGATCGAGCGGTTCAGCCCGGTCTTGGCGGCGGCCCCGTTGGGCAGGAAGGTGCCCGGCACCTCAGGGTCGGGCTTCGGTGCTGGGGCCTTGCTCATGTTGCGGATCTTGAGGTTCTCGTGCGCGATGAAGTCGTGCTCGCGGACCAGGCAGAGCGCGGTCTTGTGTGCGTGGTCGAGCCGCTGGCGTCGGACCTTGCCGTGCAGCTTGGCGACCTTCTCCACGGCGCGCTGGTGGTTCTTGGTGCGCTTGTCGCTGCGGGCTCGCGGGAACCTGGCGAGGGCCTGCTGTGCGGCTTCGAGCTTCGCGGCGGCCGTCCGGCCGTGGCGCGGGTTGGGTACGAAGCTGCCGCCAGAGTCGGCGAGGAAGTTGGTGATGCCCAGGTCGATGCCGACCACGCTGCCCGTCGCGGGAAGCGGCTGGGGCTGGTCCTGCTCGGCGGTCAGCACGACGAACCACTTACGGCCCTCGCGTTTGACGCTGACGGTCTTGACCTTGCCGTCCACCGGGCGGTGCTGGTTGACCTTGACGTGTCCGATGCCCTGGAAGCGGACGCGGGTCACGGGGTCGTGCGGCGTACTGTCCCACCGGCAGCCGTCCCCGTCTTTGGGGAAGTCCACCGTGTCGAACCAGTTCACTCCGCGAAAGCGCGGGTATCCGGGGGTGTCGCCTGACTTGATCCGGCGGAAGAACGCGGAGAACGCCTTGTCGAGACGGCGAAGGGTCGCCTGCTGGCTGGAGAAGGACCAACGTCCCTGACGCTCCGGGTCGAACGCCCGGACGTCCTTGAGCTGTCCGGACTGCTGCCCGTACTTGACGCTCGTCTTCGAGACGTGCCGGTAGGCGTCGCGGCGTTCCTGCAACGCCCCGTTATACAGCGAGCGGTGATCCCGCAACATCTCGCCGAGCCCGATCGCCTGCCCCACGGTGGGCCGCATGAGGAACTTGTACGCACGGATCATCCGGCCCGCCCCCTTCGGTCGAGGTCGCTCGATCACACTACCATTGGCGGATGTCACCACGCTGGGAACCAGATCCTGATATCCGCCGGGGAAACCACGTCGTCTACCACCTTCACGCACACTTGGTGTTCGTCACCAAGTACCGGCGCGAGGTCTTCAACGGCGAGATGCTGACGCGCTGCGAGGCGATCATGCGGGACGTGTGCGAGAGCTTCGGTACGGAGCTGCGGGAGTTCAACGGCGAGGGCGATCACGTGCACCTACTGGTGCACTACCCGCCGAAGGTCGCCTTGTCCAAGCTGGTCAACAGCCTCAAGGGCGTCAGCTCCCGCTACCTGCGGGCGGAATACACCGGGCGCATCAACCGGATCGGGATGGGCTCGGTGTTCTGGGCGCCCTCGTACTTCGTCGGGTCCTGCGGCGGCGCACCATTGAGCATCGTCAAGGAATACATCGAGAACCAGAAGCGGCCCACCTGACCGT
>NZ_JBSFTP010000184.1:0-1496 GCF_053591315.1 Streptomyces sp. NPDC003042 | reverse complement strand
ATTGATCGCCGGGAAGAGCAGCGTGCCCTCGGCCATCATCTCGTACAGGCGGTGGACACCCGTGGTGGTCTCCTCCGTCACGCCGCGGATCTCGGCGGCCAGGGCCGCCCAGTCGATGCCGGTCTTCCGCAGCAGCGCGAGGACCAGGGCCATCTCCTCGTTGTCCGCGGTCGACGGGTCCGGGACCGCGCCGGCCTTCGCGTACTCGACGCCCTTGTGGACGAGGAGGGTCGCGTCACCGCCGTCGTCGAGGATCATGTTGGGGCCGAGGTACGAGGACCCACCATCAGGCGCAGCCGGGCCCGCGTGGCCCGGCCAGGTCAGCGCCTGCTCCGTACACCACCAGTACTCCTCCAGCGTCTCGCCCTTCCAGGCGAAGACGGGGATCCCGGCCGCCGCGATCGCGGCGGCCGCGTGGTCCTGGGTGGAGTAGATGTTGCAGGACACCCAGCGGACCTCGGCGCCGAGGGCCACGAGCGTCTCGATGAGGACCGCCGTCTGCACGGTCATGTGCAGGGAGCCGGTGATGCGGGCGCCGGCCAGCGGCTGGGTCGCCGCGTACTCCTCGCGGATCGACATCAGGCCCGGCATCTCGTGCTCGGCCAGCGTGATCTCCTTACGGCCGAACGCGGCCAGGGAGAGGTCCGCGACCTTGAAGTCGGTGAATTCAGCAGGCATGAGGAACGCTCCTTGAGCTCAGGTCGGTGCAGTCGGTTCCGGGGGCCGCCACCGCGTTCACCGGCGGCCTCCCGCGTTGAAGTAGCCGGCTTCGGGGTGGTGGACCACGATGGCGTCGGTGGACTGCTCGGGGTGGAGCTGGAACTCCTCCGAGAGGTGGACGCCGATCCGCTCCGGCCGGAGGAGGTCGGCGATCTTCGCGCGGTCCTCCAGGTCGGGGCAGGCGGGATAGCCGAGCGAGTAGCGGCACCCCTGGTATTCGGTGCGGAACATGCCCGCCATGGCCGAGGGATCGGATCCGGCGATGCCGAGTTCGAGCCGTACCCGGGCGTGCCAGTACTCGGCGAGCGCCTCGGCCAACTGTACGGAGAGTCCGTGCAGTTCCAGGTAGTCGCGATATGCGTCCGCCTCGAAGAGGCGGGCGGTCTCCTCGCCGATCCTGGATCCGACGGTGACGACCTGGAGGCCGACGACGTCGGTCTCGCCGGACTCCTCGGGACGGAAGAAGTCCGCGAGGCACAGGCGGGCGCCGCGGCTCTGCCGGGGGAAGGTGAAGCGGGTCCGCTCGCCTCCGTCCTCGTCGAGAATGATCAGGTCCTCGCCCTTGGAGACGCAGGGGAAGTATCCGTGGACGACGGCCGCTTCGAGGAGCTGGTCGGTGTGCAGCCGGTCCAGCCAGCCACGGAGCCGAGGTCGGCCCTCCGATTCGGTCAGATCGGGGTCCTTGAGGCCCCACTGCCCCTTGAAGAGGGCGCCCTCGTCCAGCCAGGAGGCGTAGTCCTTGAGCGGGATGCCCTTGACGACGCGGGTCCCCCAGA
>NZ_JBSFTP010000183.1:0-1589 GCF_053591315.1 Streptomyces sp. NPDC003042 | reverse complement strand
GGTATCGCCCTGCCGGCGACCGCGATGGCCGCTCCGGCCGCCGTCCCGCAGGCCGTCGCCCTCCTTCCGGCCGACAGCGCCGACGGCATCGGTACGGGCGGCGACGCGAACGCCGAGAACACCACGGTGGGTGGCGAAGCCACCGGTGGCAACGCCAATTCCGGTGTCGGCGAGTGCAAGGGCAAGTGCGAGATCAACACGGGTAACGCCACCGGTGGTAACGCCAGTGCCGACGCCATCAATCAGGGCGATGCCACCGCGGTGGGCGGGGACGGCACGGGTACGGGTGGGACCGTGAACAAGGTCGACAAGCAGGTGATCAAGAAGCAGCTCAAGGAGGACCTGAAGGCGAAGCTCGGCAAGTGAGGGCTGACAGCCCCGTAGCTCCCCCGACACGGCGGACGCCGGAGAGGCCCACGGCCTCTCCGGCGTCTGTGCTGAGCTCTGAAGCTTCCCGCGCTGTTCTGAGGCCCTTTCAGGCCTTGCCGCCCGTGGCTGTCGCGTCACCGCTCACGGCAGTCGCATCGCCGGTGTTGACGGCGTCGGCGCTCGCAGCGCCGCTCGTCGCATCACCCGTGACGATCGTGCACCTCCCGATGCAGGTGCCAACGCCTCCGGAGGTGGCGGAGCCGGAGGTGGCTTGGCCGCCGAGCGTGTTGTTCGCGGCAGTGGCATCGCCGCTGATGGCGCTGGCGTCACCGTCCTTGTTCTTGTCCTCGTCCTTGTCGCCCAGGGCCCGCGCGCCCTGACCGACCGAGGTCACGGCTGCGGAGCGGCCACCGCTCAGAACGTCACCGCTCCAGGTGGTGTTGACACTGTCGTCGCAAAGGCCGCTGCAAGCGTTGGAGGCGCCGTCACCCACAGCGGTGTTGGTGCTGGTGCCGCAGAGGCCCGCGCACTCGTTGAACGCGCCGACCCCCACGGCGGTGGTGGTGCTGCTGTCACACAGTCCCGCGCACACGCCGGAGGAACCGTTGCCCACGGCGGTATTGGTGCTGCCGCCACACAGGCCCTTACAGCCGCCGGAGGCGCCGTTGTCCCCGGCGGTATTGGTGCTGTCCTGACAGAGGCCCTTGCACACGCCGGGGGCACCGTTGCCTGCGGCGGCGCTGATGGTGCCGTATCCGTACTGCGGGAGTGCCGGTGCGGCCATCGCGGTCGTCGGCAGGGCGATACCGCCACCCACCAGCGCCACGGAAGCCGCGGCCAGCACGATACGACGGGCCCAGGAACGCTCGTTCATGGAATTCTCCGGGATTCTTGTGTGAAGTCTTCGCCTGTGGCCGAGCGGGCGGGCGCTGAGGCTGCCGGCCGGATGCGTCCGGTGGTGTGCAGACGCCGGGGATGCCCTGGGGGCCATTCGCGGATGACGTTATCGTGCCGATCATGCCGCGAGCAGGACCTGGAGAAGTGCGGCGTGTTCTTGCCGTCTGCCGACTCGTACAGCCGAAGCCTTCGCCGACGCCGGACGGCTCGCCCCAGCACGGCGGCGGCCTTTTACCAAGATCGGTTTTCGACGTCAAGCCACGTATTCGAGTGGCGTGACGTGCGTCCTCTCGCAGGGTTTATTTGAAGCACGTCCTCACCGG
>NZ_JBSFTP010000182.1:0-1595 GCF_053591315.1 Streptomyces sp. NPDC003042 | reverse complement strand
CCAGGTCGGGATCCGCTCGGACCAGGTCACCGGCCGCACCTGGGGTGCCAAGGGCACGACTCCCATCGTCCGCCGGACCGGGAACCGGTTCTCCGTGAACCGATGTCCGCGATCAGCACCCGCGGCCGGATGCACTTCATGGTCTTCACCGAGTCGTTCGACGCGAAGGTCATGTGCCGCTTAGCCTGCCGAACGGCGGCCTGCTCGGCCTCCGAGAGTGGTGTCGAGTTTGCGGATGTCCGCCTCGATGACCGCGGTCGTGAGGAGGTTCTCCTCCAACACCAGCCGACCGTGGGCGCACACCATGGGGTCGTTGTCGATGTAGACGACGGACGCGCCCGGATCGACGGCCTGTGCCACCTGGTGCACGTTGGGGCGGGTCGGCAGGCCCGCTCCGAAGTTGGGGAGGGAGCCGGCGGGCGGCTTCTGCAGCGGCACCGGGTCGGGCTGGGTATCGGTGGGCGAACGCGTGGACCGCATCTCCGCCACCCCCGCCGAGCACGCGAACCTGTTCGACCCGTGCCGGTAGCGGCCCACACCTCCCCCAAGGCCGACTCATCCACGGCGAGCTCGCCGTCGGCAAGGCCTCCGTCCACCACACGGACGGTCAGGGCCAGATCACCGAAAACCTGCGCACGCGGCGATCGCGCCACGCAACATCGTCACGACGCACCAGCGCCGAGCGTGACCCGAAGGAGAAAACCCGATGATCAAGCGCATCCTGGACCAGTGGACCGCCGACCAGGAGCAGAAGCGCCGGTGGCGTGAGGAAGACCGCGCCGACCGCAAGGCAGCCGATCGCGCCGCCGCCGAGAAGGCGGCCGCCGAGGCCGACGCGCAGGCGCTCACGGACGCCATGGTGAAGGCCGAGACCGAGGCGAAGGCCCGAGAGGCCGCCGACGCACAGGCCGCGAAGGAAGCCAAGGAGGCCGAGGTCATGCGGGCGGTCGTCCGTGACCTGGTCGACACCAAGCACGTGGCGGCCACCCTCTCCACGCTGCAGATCACCTGCCACCAGGACACCGTCGACTCCCTGGCGCGGATCGCCTTCGACTCCGCCAGCTGGACCGATCCCGCCCACCCCTGGCACGGCCGAGTCACGTTCAACGACGACGACGACACCGTGACCGTGGCTATCTCCGGCGTCCAGCTGGTCCAGGTCCTCGAAGCCCTCTTCGACACCGGTAGCCCGTGGAAGGCCCGCAGGTCGACGGACGCCCGCCTGGCCTAGCCCCTGTACCTGTTCTTGGGCGAGCAGGTACGCCGGGTCGCCCAGGGTACCGAGGTCGGAGAGATGCCGAGCGGGGCGGCCCGCCTGGACGACGACGCACTTCGAGATGCGACGGAGGGCCCGCAGTGAGCCCGTGGACGACTTCCGCCGCGGCGCTGGGCGGGGCACCGGAGTGGCTGGCGGGATGGCCGCGTCGGACGCGGTAGGCACAGGGTTCAGGTCTGGGCAGAGTACCCCTGTGCGCGCCGCCCCGAGTAAGACTAGGCAGCGTCTGATGGCTCTTTGATGAGGTCGCGGAGCCAGATCACGATGGCTGCTGTGGCCAGGGTGCCGTTGAAGACGTAGTCGCGTTTGTCGTACCTCG
>NZ_JBSFTP010000181.1:0-1653 GCF_053591315.1 Streptomyces sp. NPDC003042 | reverse complement strand
CCGAAGGCCATCGCGCAGCGACGCGACGACGAAGGAGGAGCGCCCTTGAGGGACCGGACCGACACGGAAGGACAGTGGACTGGCGGGAAGCCCCCGGCACTCCCCCGACCCCGCCGAGGGGATCCCGTACACCCCGGCCCCGACGTACCCTGAGTTGATGAGAACTCCACGTCAGGCAGCCCGCATTGTCGTCCTCTCCCCCAGCGGATCGGTGTTCCTGTTCCGGGAGAACAACGTCGAAGTCGGCATCCACTGGCTGCCGCCGGGCGGTGGCATAGACCCCGGGGAGACGCCGGAGGAGTGCGTACGGCGCGAGTTGCGCGAGGAGACCGGGTGGACCGACCTGGAGCCGCAGCGGCTGCTGTGCACCTGGGAGCACGACTTCACCCACCAGGGCGTCCCCGTCCGCCAGCACGAGCACGTCTACGTCACCTCGGGCCCCCACCGCGAACCGGTGCTCGAAGCCCCCGGCATCCACTGGCAGTGGCTCTCCCCGCAGCGCCTGGCCACCCTCGGGGAGCCGCTCTGGCCCCCGCGACTGGCCGATCTGCTGTCCGAGGCCCCGGCGGAGCCGGTCCACCTCGGCCTGCTGGCCTGACGCCCGGACCCGGCGACGCCTCCGCGTACTCCGCGTACTTCGCCCCGTGTCCCCCTAACCGCCGGCCGTGGCCTTCGCGTACAGCTGGGCCGCGTAGTCGCCGAGGACCGTGCTCGTCGAGACGTCGTCCGTGTCCCCGCCCGTCAGGATGCCGATGATCCGGCCGTCGCGGGCGATCCAGGCGCTGCCGCTCGTACCGCCGGGGAAATCGGCGCAGTCGAAGCGCTGTTGCGTCGCGCTCAGCCGGACGCTGACCGCCGTGCACGTACGGGGCACCTTGCGGTCGGCGGGGTAGCCGGTGACCGTGACCTCCTCGGCCGCGCGGCCCGAGGTGTCGAGGGCGGCCGCGCCGGTGACGTCCTCGATGCCGCGGCCCTTGTCGTCGGGGGCGAGGCGGGCGAAGGCGAGGTCGTAGTCGTCGTCCGTGCCCTCGGCCCAGCGGTCGTCCTCGAAGACCTGCTCCACCCTCCAGGTGCCGTACGGAGCAAAGCCGTTCGCGTACGCGGGTGCGAAGACGGCGCCCTTCTCGCCCGCCTGCTGCCCGGCCAGCAGGCAGTGCCCGGCGGTGACGAGGAGGTTCTTGCCCGGGCTCTGCACCACGGTCGCCGTGCAGAACTGTTCACCGTCCAGACCGCCGGTGAACAGGGCCCCGGTGAAGGCGGCGGGCCCGCCGGGCTTGGGGATGACCGGCGGCGGCAGCGAGGCCCCCGGCGAGGCCGAGAGCTGCGACTTCGCCGCTTGCGATCGCGACGGGGCAGGAGACGAGGCCGTCGGGCCGGCCTTCACCCGGCTCTCCTCGGGCGGCGGTGCCAGCTTGGCCACCGCCGCGGAGGCGCCCAGCGCCGCCGCGGCGCACAGCACCGCCGTCACCACGGTCCGCTTGTCCACCGACATGATCCCTCCCACTTTGCTCTGGCGAAGCATGCCTTGGGGAGGGCCGGGCCGCAAGCGCCGAGGGTGGTGGGCCCTGGTGGCCACCCACGGCGCGGCGCAACCCCCGGCCCCCCCCCAACGAAAACGCGCCCCGGGACAGCAGCGAAGGGGGGGGGGGGTGT
>NZ_JBSFTP010000180.1:0-1907 GCF_053591315.1 Streptomyces sp. NPDC003042 | reverse complement strand
CCGTGCTCGGTGACCAGGTGCCGGGCCAGTACGCCGCCCAGCGCGCCGGTCGCGCCGGTGATCAGGGTGGTGCCCTGGTCCCAACGAGCAGTCCGCGCCTCGGAGTTCTGCGCGGTCCGAGCCAGGCGCGGCACCAGCAGCTCCGTACCGCGCACCGCGATCTGCGGCTCGCCGGAGGCGACGGCGGTGGTCGGGAAGGTGCCGTCGGTGTCGGTGTCCAGGTCGACCAGGACGATCCGGCCCGGGTTCTCGCTCTGCGCCACGCGCAGCAGACCCCAGGCGGCGGCGTGCGCCAGGTCGGTGACGGGCGCGCCGACGGTGGTGGCGAGGGCGCCCCGGGTCACCACCACGAGGGTGGAGTCGGCGACGCGCTCGTCCGCCAGCCAGGACTGGGCCGTGCCCAGCAGCTCACGGACCGCGCGGTGCGTGAGGGCGGGGACCTCGGCGGAGTCGGCCGCACCCGTCGGGGCGAGCGCGAGCAGGACCGTACCGGGCACGGTCTGCGCCGCGGCCACCGCTTCGAGCGAGGCGTACGTGCGGGCGTCCGTGACGTCGAGGTCGCCGACGACGGCCCAGCCGGAGGTGTCCACCGCCGGGTCCGAAGCAGGCAGGCGCGGTTCGGCGAGCGCAGCCCAGGCGACCTTGAACAGGCCGTCCCTGGCGGCGGAGTTCGCCTCGCGCAGCGCCTCCTTCGACAGTGGGCGCAGCAACAGCGACTCGACGGTCGCCACCGGGGCTCCGCTGCCGTCGGCGACGGTCAGCGAGGCCACCTCGGGGCCGGTCAGCGTGATGCGCACCCGCAGGGTGGCGGCGCCGGTGGCGTGCACGCTCACCCCGGACCAGGAGAACGGCAGCAGCGCCACCCGGTCGTCGTCCACCACGCCGGGCAGCAGCGGGTGCAGCGCGGAGTCCAGCAGGGCCGGGTGCAGCAGGAAGCGGCCGGCGTCGGCGCGCTGCGCGTCGGGCAGGGTCAGCTCGGCGAAGATCTCGCCGTTGCCCCCCTTCCAGGCGCGGCGCAGGCCCTGGAAGGCCGGGCCGTACGCGTAGTCCTGGGCGGCGAGCCGCTCGTAGACCCCGTCGAGGGAGACCTCGGTGGCGCCGGCCGGGGGCCAGACCATCAGGGCCTCGCCGGCGTCGGCGGCGGGAGCCAGGACGCCCTTGGCGTTGAGGGTCCACGGGCGGGCCTCGGCGGACGCGTCGGCCGCGTCGCCCTCGTGGCGCGAGTACACGTCCACGCTGCGGCGGCCCGTGCCGTCGGCGTCGCCGACGACCAGCTGGAGCTGGACCCCGCCGCGCTCGGACAGCACCAGTGGCGCCGACAGGGTCAGCTCCTCGATCTGCGGGCATCCCAGCTGTCCGCCGGCCAGGAGGGCCAGCTCGACGAAACCGGTGCCGGGCAGCAGGACCGTGCCGAGGACGGCGTGGTCGGCGAGCCAGGGGTGCGACTGGAGGGACAGCCGGCTGGTGAAGAGGGTCTGGTCGCCGTCGGCGAGGTCCAGGGTGGCGCCGAGGATCGGGTGGTCCGTCGGGCTCAGGCCCAGGCCCGCCGCGTCGGCGGCGGCCTCCGCGACATCGAGCCAGTAGCGCTCGCGCTGGAAGGCGTACGTCGGCAGGTCGACGGCATCCTGCGCCGGAGCGCCGAAGTAGGCGGCCCAGTCGGCCTTTCCGGTGCGGGCGTGCAGCTGCCCGGCGGCGAGCACGAGCTGCTGCGCCTCGGGGCGTCCGGCGCGGAGGGTGGCGACGGCGAGGGCGGTTCCGGCGCCCTCGACGGAGCCCGCGGCCAGCGCGGTCAGGACGGCGTCGGGGCCGATCTCGGTGAAGGTGGTGGCGCCGAGGGCTTCGAGGGCGCGGACGGCGTCGGTGAAGCGGACCGCGCCGCGGACCTGGTCGGCCCAGTACTTCGGGGT
>NZ_JBSFTP010000179.1:0-1975 GCF_053591315.1 Streptomyces sp. NPDC003042 | reverse complement strand
CGCCGCCGGTCTGGCCTCGCGCTGCGAGGTCCAGGTCGCGTACGCCATCGGCAAGGCCGAGCCCGTCGGCCTGTTCGTCGAGACCTTCGGCACCGGCACGCTGTCGGACGAGCGCATCCAGGAAGCCGTGTCGAGCGTCTTCGACCTCCGCCCGGCCGCGATCATCCGCGACCTGGACCTGCTGCGCCCGATCTACGCCCGGACCGCCGCGTACGGCCACTTCGGCCGCGAGCTCCCCGACTTCACCTGGGAGCGTACGGACCGCGTGGACGCCCTGCGCCAGGCCGCCGGGGTCTGACGTGCGTATCGCTGTCACGGGATCCATCGCGACCGACCATCTGATGACCTTCCCCGGCCGGTTCGCCGAGCAGCTGCTCGCGGACCGGCTGGACCGGGTATCCCTGTCGTTCCTCGCCGACAACCTGGAAGTGCGGCGCGGCGGAGTGGCGGCCAACATCGCGTTCGGCCTGGGCATGCTGGGACTGCGCCCGGTCCTGGTCGGCTCTGTGGGCGGTGACTTCGAGCCCTACCGGGTATGGCTCAAGGACCACGGCGTCGACACCGACTCCGTACGGGTCAGCGAGACACTCCACACCGCCCGTTTCGTCTGCACCACCGACCGGGACCAGAACCAGATCGCGACCTTCTACGCGGGCGCCATGGCGGAGGCCCGCGAGATCGATCTCCGGGAAGTCGTCGCCCGGACCGGGCGTCCCGACCTGGTGCTGATATCGCCCGACGATCCAGAGGCCATGATCCGTCACACCCGGACCTGCCGTGACCTGGGCATCGCCTTCGCGGCGGACCCGTCGCAGCAGCTGGCACGGCTGGCGCGGGCGGACGTTCGAGAGCTGGTGGACGGCGCCGGCCGGCTCTTCACCAATGAGTACGAAGCCGCCCTGCTGTGTGAGAAGTCCGGGCTGACCGAGGAGCAGATCCTGCGACGGGTCGGCTCCTGGGTGACCACACACGGCGAGGCCGGTGTACGGATCCGCGCCGCGGGCCACGAGCCGCTGACCGTGCGCGCGGTCGAGGTCCACCAGGTCGTCGACCCGACCGGTGTCGGCGACGCGTTCCGGGCCGGATTCCTCGCCGCGGCGGCGTGGGGCGTGTCCGAGCGAGCCGCGGCCCAACTGGGCTGCGCGGTCGCCGCGACCGTACTCGACTCCGTGGGAACGCAGGAGTACCGGCTGTCCGGCGAAGCGCTCCTCTCCCGGCTCGGCACGGCCTACGGCCGCCGGTACGAAAGGGAACTCACTGCACCGTTGGGGGAGTTGACATGAGACGGTCACTGCGCGAGGAGTTCGCGAAGCGGGTCGTGGTGGCCGACGGAGCCATGGGCACCATGCTCCAGGACGCCGATCCGACGATGGACGACTTCATGGGGCTGGAGGGCTGCAACGAGATCCTCAACATCAGCCGGCCCGACATCGTCCGGTCGGTCCACGACGCGTACTACGCCGTGGGTGTGGACTGCGTCGAGACCAACACCTTCGGGGCGAACCTCGCCGCACTCGCCGAATACGGCGCGGAGGAGCGGGTCTACGAGCTCTCCGAGGCCGGAGCCCGCATCGCCCGCGAAGCCGCGGACGCGTTCACGGCGAAGGACGGCCGGCCCCGCTGGGTCCTGGGCTCCATGGGTCCCGGAACCAAGCTCCCGACGCTGGGGCACATGGCGTACGAGCCGTTGCGGGAGGCGTACCAGCAGAATGCCGAGGGTCTGATCCGAGGCGGCGCCGACGCGCTGCTCGTCGAGACCACGCAGGACCTGCTCCAGACGAAGGCGGCCGTCATCGGCGCGCGGCGGGCGCTGGACTGGTGCGGCATGGGCGACCTGCCGCTCATCGTGCAGGTGACGGTCGAGACGACCGGGACGATGTTGCTCGGGTCGGAGATCGGTGCGGCGTTGACGGCGTTGGAGCCGTTGGGCATCGACATGATCGGTCTGAATTGTGCGACGGGTCCGGCGGAGATG
>NZ_JBSFTP010000178.1:0-1994 GCF_053591315.1 Streptomyces sp. NPDC003042 | reverse complement strand
AAGGGGAGGTCTTGGTGGGCGTAGGCGGCGAGGTCGTTTTCGCGGACTCGGTCGAGGAGTTCGCGGAAGGTGGGGTTGCCGCTGGTGTCGGTGCGCAGCACCAGCGTGTTGATGAACAACCCGATGAGGTGGTCGGTGGCGTCGTCGGTGCGTCCGGCGATGGGGGTGCCGAGGGGGATGTCGGTACCCGCGCCCAGCCGGGTCAGCAGCGTGGACAGGGCCGCCTGGGCCAGCATGAACGTGCTGGTCTGCGTCTGACGCGCCAACTCGGCCAGCCGTGCGTGTAGTTCCGGCGGAATGGTGAAGTCGACCCGGTCACCCGCCTGACCGGCGACGGCTGGTCGGGGGCGGTCGGTGGGCAGGTCGAGTTGTTCGGGGAGGTCGGCGAGGGTGTTCTGCCAGTAGGTGAGTTGGCGGCCGGCGGTGCTGTGGGGGTCGGTGTCGTCGCCGAGGATGGTGCGCTGCCAGAGGGCGTAGTCGGCGTACTGGACGGGGAGCGGGGTCCAGTCGGGGACCGTGCCTTGGGTGCGGGCGGTGTAGGCGGCGGTCAGGTCTTGGGCCAGGGGGGTGCGGGACCAGGCGTCGCTGGCAATGTGGTGGATGAGGAGCAGCAGGACGTGCTCCTGGTCCGAGACGTGGAACAGCCAGGTCCGCAGGGGAAGTTCGTCCCGGAGGTCGAAGCAGTGGCCGGCGGCCTCAGTGAGCCTCTCTCCGACCTCTTCTTCGGTCACCTCGACGAGCGTGAACGGCGGCTCGGCTACGTCCGCCGGCAGGACGACCTGGTACGCGTCCTGCTCATCCTCGGCGAACACGGTGCGCAGGCTCTCGTGGCGGGTGACGACATCGCCGATCGCCTGGTGGAGGGCGTGGGTGTCGAGTTTGCCGGTGAGACGCAGGGCCGTGGCCGTGTTGTAGGTGGGGGTGGGACCTTCGAGTTGGTGGAGGAACCAGAGGCGCTGTTGGGCGTAGGAGAGGGGGATGCGGTCGGGGCGGGGCTGGGAGGTGAGAGGGGTGCGGGCGGTGTCGGCTTCGTTGAGTGCGTTCGACAGGGCGGCGATGGTGGGGGTCTCGAAGAGCTGCCGGATGGAGAGCTCGATGCCCAGTGCGGTGCGGATGCGGCTGACGAGGCGGGTGGCGAGGAGGGAGTGGCCGCCGAGGTCGAAGAAGTTGTCGTCGATGGTGAGGTGGGGCAGGGACAGGACTTCGGCGTAGAGGGATACGAGGATCTCCTCGCGCGGTGAGCGGGCGGCCCGGCCGGCGGCCTTCCCGGAGTAGGTCGGGGCGGGCAGTGCCTTGCGGTCCAGCTTGCCGTTCGGGGTGAGGGGCAGCGCGTCCAGGGTCACGAATGCCGAGGGGACCATGTACTCGGGCAGCCGGCGGGAGAGCCCGGCGTTCGCGGCGGCCTCGTTCCAGTGCGCGCGGTCGGCCACCACGTACGCGACCAGGCGCTGGTCGCCGGGCTGGTCCTCGCGCAGCACCACGGTGGCCTGCAAGACGCCGGGCTCGGCCGCGACGGCGGACTCGATCTCACCCAGCTCGATGCGGTGGCCGCGGAGTTTGATTTGGTGGTCGGCGCGGGCGGTGTAGATGAGTTGGCCGTTGTGGTTCCAGCGGGCGAGGTCGCCGGTGCGGTACATGCGTGTGCCGGGGGGTCCGTATGGGTTTGCGGTGAAGCGTTCGGCGGTGAGGGCTGCTTTGTGGTGGTAGCCGCGGGCGAGTTGGTGTCCTGCGAGGTAGAGCTCGCCGTTGATGCCTGGGGCGACGGGTCGTAGGGCGGAGTCGAGGATGTAGGCGCGGGTGTTGGTGAAGGGGCGGCCGATGGGGACGGGTCCGTTGAGTTCTTCGTTTTGGTGGATCCGGTGTTCGGTGGTGTTGACGGTGTTTTCGGTGGGGCCGTAGGCGTTGATGATCTGGACGTCGGGGTGGGTTTGGCGCCAGGTGGTGAGGTGGTCGGTGTGGAGGGCTTCGCCGCCGAGGATGAGGGTGTGGGTGGG
>NZ_JBSFTP010000177.1:0-1997 GCF_053591315.1 Streptomyces sp. NPDC003042 | reverse complement strand
GGCTACGCCGCACGCGCACTCGCCGATGTACCGGACGACACCGCACAGCCCATCATCGCCCTCATCGAGTCCATCGCCCGCCGCTCACGCGAGGACCGCGCCCGGGAAACCCGCGCGGACGGGAACGCATAAAGCTCCGGCTCGCCGCGACCACCAGCGACAACCAGATCCTGCACATCATCCGCCACAGCGACCGCACTTGAGCCCTGACCGCACAGGTCACTGCCCAGGGCGCCACCGGAACCATTGGCTCCGTCGCTCTCGCTGGTACGAACTGACACCTGACCCGGCTCTCGGCGGCGCCTCACGGTGCATACCGCGGGACCATCGGGCAGGCCGGCGGACCCAGCGGTCCAGGTGGCGCCGGTGACGACCACCGCGTGGACGTCGGCAGCGTCGCGAAGCCGGGCTTTCCCCGGTTGCGGTCGGCGCAGGTCCGCGAAACCCTGGAAGAGACGGGGGCGGGAAGGGGCGCTCATTGGCATCGAGGTCATGGCCGCCCGCAGCTCCTCGTCCTCGACCGCCCTGACACGCGGTACTCCGCAAAGTAACGGCCCATCACGGCCGGTGAAGCGCCGAGCGTCCTTCACTGAACGGTGTGCAGGGCGTGGTGACGCTGCCTGCCCCGGCCATCGCGTCCCTGGGGGCGACCATGGCACAGATCCGGATTGCCACGTTCAACCTGGAAAACTTCGACGAAACCCTCCCGACGGCGGACCCGTCTCTGACTGAGCGCATCGCGCTGATGAAGCCTCAGATCCGGCGGCTGCGCGCGGACATCGTCTGCTTTCAGGAAGTCCACGGCCAGGAGCGTCCCGGCCAGCCGCGCGCGCTGCTCGCGTTGAAGGAGCTGCTCGCCGGCACCAATCTCGACGGCGCGCCCCTGGTCAGTACCAAGCCGAAGAACGACGCGGTCTTCGACGTCCGCAACCTGGTCGTCGCCACTCATCTGCCGGTGATCAAGCACCAGCAGCTGAAGAACGACCTGGTCGCCGAGCCCCGCTACCAGCGGCTCACCGCCCAGCCTCCCGACCCGGCGCCGGTCGGGATCGGTATCGAGCGGCCCATCCTGCACGCGCAGATCGACATCGACCACGCGGAACCCGGCCGCCTGCTGCACGTCATCACCGTGCACCTGAAGTCCAAGATCCCCAGCGAGATCCCCGGCCAGCTGCTTGACGGCCAGAAGGGCATCTGGGCCAGCGCCGACGGCTGGGCCGAAGGCAGCTTCCTGTCGTCGATGAAGCGCATGAGCCAGGCCCTGGAGGTCCGACGGCTGGTCGATCAGATCCTCGACGATGATCCGGACGCCCGGATCATCGTCGCCGGCGACTTCAACGCCGAACCGGAGGAAGTCCCGGTCCTGGCGATCTGCGGCAACGTCGAGGACACCAACAACGGCGACCTCGCCACCCGCGTCCTGATCCCCATCGAACACACCATCCCCGAATCGGCCCGCTACACCCTCTTCCACCACGGCCGCGGCCAGATGATCGACCACATGCTCGTCACCCGCAACCTCCTGACCTACTACCGCGGCTCAGAGATCCACAACGAAATCCTCCACGACGACTCCCTCGCCTTCGCCACCGACACCAAATACCCCGAATCCGACCACGCCCCCGTCGTCGCCACCTTCGACTTCGACTGACCGAAGCACCACAACAGCCCCCGCATGCGGTCGGCGCGCGGCCGGGCACAGCCGCAGCTCCGGCGGTGCCGGAGCCTGACCCGGGGCTGCCTGTGTCCACCGGCGGCAGGTGCCACGCGGATTCCGCGGAGGTTCGGACCCGTGGCAGGTGGCGGCGGTACCGAGCTGGTCGCGGCCGGTGGAGACGTGGCGGCCGCCAGTCGGACTCGGCTCGTGGACCACTATGCGATGCCCTGGCTGAGGTCAGGGGACCGGCATGCGCCCGAGTCCGGCCATGTCGGGTGGCGCGGTGGCTGCGCCCCCACGGCAGGCTGCGCGTCCCGGGGGCCCTCGCCGCGCCCGTCGT
>NZ_JBSFTP010000176.1:0-2081 GCF_053591315.1 Streptomyces sp. NPDC003042 | reverse complement strand
GAGCCGTTGGCGAGGTAGCCGTCGGAGAGCAGGAACACCGGTGTCCGGTAGGTGAGTGCGATACGGGCGGCGTCGAGCGCGGCGTCGAAGCAGTCCGCAGCCGTCTTCGGCGCCACGATCGGGACCGGGGCCTCGCCATTGCGGCCGAACATGGCCTGGAGGAGGTCGGCCTGCTCGGTCTTGGTCGGCAGACCCGTCGAGGGGCCGCCGCGCTGGATGTCCACGATCAGCAGCGGCAGTTCGAGGGCCACGGCCAGGCCGATCGTCTCGGACTTCAGGGCGACGCCCGGCCCGGAGGTCGTGGTCACGCCGAGGGCTCCGCCGAAGGCCGCCCCGAGCGCCGCGCCGATGCCGGCGATCTCGTCCTCCGCCTGGAAGGTGCGGACGTCGAAGTTCTTGTGCTTCGACAGTTCGTGCAGGATGTCCGAGGCCGGGGTGATCGGGTACGAGCCCAGGTAGAGCGGCAGGTCCGCCTGCTGCGCCGCCGCGATCAGCCCGTAGGAGAGGGCCAGGTTCCCGGAGATGTTGCGGTAGACCCCGTTCGGGAACGCGCTGGTGGCCGGCGCGACCTCGTAGGAGACGGCGAAGTCCTCGGTCGTCTCGCCGAAGTTCCAGCCTGCCCGGAAGGCGACGATGTTCGCCTCGGCGATCTGGGGCTTCTTCGCGAACTTCTGCCGCAGGAAGCTCTCCGTACCCTGCGTCGGACGGTGGTACATCCAGCTCAGCAGCCCCAGCGCGAACATGTTCTTGCTGCGCTCCGCCTCCTTGCGGGACAGGTCGAACGCCTTCAGCGCCTCCACGGTGAGGGTGGTCAGCGGCACCCCGTGGACCCGGTAGGCGTCCAGGGAGCCGTCCTCCAGCGGGGAGGTCTCGTAGCCGACCTTCGCCATCGGACGCTTCGTGAACTCGTCCGTGTTCACGATGATCTCCGCGCCGCGCGGCACGTCGGCGATGTTCGCCTTCAGCGCCGCCGGATTCATCGCCACCAGCACGTCCGGGGCGTCGCCCGGGGTGAGGATGTCGTGGTCCGCGAAATTCAGCTGGAACGAGGACACGCCGGGAAGGGTTCCGGCAGGGGCACGGATCTCGGCCGGGAAGTTCGGCAGCGTCGAGAGGTCGTTGCCGAAGGACGCCGTTTCCGCCGTGAAACGGTCACCCGTCAGCTGCATACCGTCACCCGAGTCACCCGCGAAACGGATGATCACATGATCGACGCGGCGGACTTCCTTCTCGCCCGCGGGCGGCAGGGCTACTTCGGTCATGGCTCAGGCCTTGATCTCGCAGATGGTGGCGCCCGAGGTGAGGGAGGCGCCGACCTCCGCCTTCAGGCCGACGACCGTGCCGGAGCAGTGGGCGTTGAGCGGCTGCTCCATCTTCATGGCCTCCAGGACGACGATGAGGTCGCCCTCGTTGACCTGCTGGCCCTCCTCGACCGCGACCTTGACGATCGTGCCCTGCATCGGGGACGCGAGGGTGTCGCCGGAGACGAGCTTGACGTTCTTCTTGTTGCGGCGCTTGGCCTTGGGGGCCGAGCCACCGCCGAGCGGCGCGCTCTTGGCCAGCGCACCGAGCGACGATGGGAGCGTCACCTCCAAGCGGCGGCCGCCGACCTCCACGACCAGCGATTCGCGGCCGTCCTCGTCCTCGGCGTCCTCCTCGACGCTCGGGGCGACGTACGCCTTGATGTCGTTGACGAACTCGGTTTCGATCCAGCGGGTGTGGACCGTGAAGGGTCCCTCGGCCGGGGCGAACGCGGGGTCGGTGACGACGGCGCGGTGGAAGGGGATGGCGGTGGCCATGCCCTCGATCTCGAACTCGGCCAGGGCGCGGGCGGCGCGCTGGAGGGCCTGCTCGCGGGTGGCGCCGGTGACGATGAGCTTGGCGAGCAGCGAGTCCCAGGCGGGGCCGATGACGCTGCCGGTCTCGACGCCCGCGTCGAGGCGGACGCCGGGTCCGCTCGGCGGGGCGAACTTGGTGACGGTGCCGGGGGCGGGCAGGAAGCCGCGGCCCGGGTCTTCGCCGTTGATGCGGAACTCGATGGAGTGGCCGCGCAGGACCGGGTCGCCGTAGCCGAGTTCCTC
>NZ_JBSFTP010000175.1:0-2197 GCF_053591315.1 Streptomyces sp. NPDC003042 | reverse complement strand
CGCCCGGCGCCCCGCCTCCCTTGTACGGGGCCCTTGTTTTTTTTTTTACCTTCACCCCCCGCGTCCTCACCCCCCCCCCCGGGGGGGGGCCCCCCCCCCCCCCCCCTTCTCTCCGCGCTTCTCCGGTCGGTTACGCGCCCGCGCAGTTCGGGCACACGCCGCGGTACGTCACCTCGACCGCCGAGATCACGAAGCCGAAGCGCTCGCCGTCCGGCAGGTCGGCCAGCGGGTCGCCCGCCGGGTGGACGTCGCGGATGGCGCCGCACTGGGCGCAGACCAGGTGCTGGTGCGGGCGGTGGGCGTTCGGGTCGTACCGCTTGGCGCGCCGGTCCGTGGACACTTCCAGGACTTCGCCGAGCGTGACGAGCTCGCCCAAGGTGTTGTAGACCGTCGCTCGAGAGATCTCGGGCAGTTTGGTCACAGCACGCGCGTGCACCTCGTCGGCCGTCAGGTGAACGTGGTCACCGTCGAGCACCTCGGCCACGACACGCCGCTGGGCCGTCATGCGCCAGCCGCGTCCGCGAAGTCGTTCGAGCAGGTCACTCATAGACGCCAGCCTAACAGCGAGGCGATTCGGTGCAGATCCCGAACCGGTGTGGAATTGGAAGTCTACTTGACTTAGACAATGTCCATTGTAGGATCGGGTGCGGCAAACGCCAAGGACAGGACACGCAGGTATGACGCAGGAGGCGCACGTGACGCAGGGACCGCTCACCACGGAGGCCGGGGCTCCGGTCGCCGACAACCAGAACAGCGAAACCGCTGGCGTCGGCGGGCCCGTTCTCGTCCAGGACCAGCTCCTGATGGAGAAGCTCGCCCACTTCAACCGCGAGCGCATCCCGGAGCGCGTGGTCCACGCCCGCGGCGCCGGCGCGTACGGCACCTTCACGCTCACCCGTGACGTGTCCCAGTGGACCCGGGCGAAGTTCCTCTCCGAGGTCGGCAAGCAGACCGAGACCTTCCTGCGCTTCTCCACCGTCGCGGACAGCCTCGGCGGCGCCGACGCCCGCCGTGACCCCCGCGGCTGGGCGCTGAAGTTCTACACCGAAGAGGGCAACTACGACCTCGTCGGAAACAACACCCCGGTCTTCTTCATCCGGGACGCCATCAAGTTCCCCGACTTCATCCACACCCAGAAGCGCGACCCGTACACCGGCTCGCAGGAGCCGGACAACGTCTGGGACTTCTGGGGTCTGTCGCCCGAGTCCACCCACCAGGTGACCTGGCTGTTCGGTGACCGCGGCATCCCGGCGTCCTACCGCCACATGAACGGCTACGGCTCGCACACGTTCCAGTGGAACAACGAGGCCGGCGAGGTCTTCTGGGTCAAGTACCACTTCAAGACCGACCAGGGGATCAAGAACCTCACCCAGGCCGAGGCCAACCAGCTCGCCGGTGAGGACCCCGACTCCCACCAGCGCGACCTGCGCGAGTCGATCGAGCGCGGCGAGTTCCCGTCCTGGACCGTGCAGGTCCAGATCATGCCGGCGGCCGAGGCGGCGGAGTACCGCTTCAACCCGTTCGACCTCACCAAGGTGTGGCCGCACGAGGACTACCCGCCGATCGAGATCGGCAAGCTGGAGCTCAACCGCAACCCGGAGAACGTCTTCGCCGAGGTCGAGCAGTCGATCTTCTCTCCGGCGCACTTCGTCCCCGGCATCGGTCCGTCCCCGGACAAGATGCTCCAGGGCCGTCTCTTCGCGTACGGCGACGCCCACCGCTACCGCGTCGGCATCAACGCCGACCACCTGCCGGTGAACCGCCCGCACGCCACCGAGGCTCGCACCAACTCCCGTGACGGCGCCCTGTACGACGGCCGCCACAAGGGTGCGAAGAACTACGAGCCGAACAGCTTCGGCGGCCCGTTCCAGACGGACCGCCCGCTGTGGCAGTCCTCGGCCGTCACCGGTGGCACGGGCAACCACGCCACCCCCTCGCACGCGGAGGACAACGACTTCGTCCAGGCGGGCAACCTCTACCGCCTGATGTCGGAGGACGAGAAGTCCCGTCTGATCGAGAACCTGTCCGGCTTCATCGCCAAGGTCTCCCGTGACGACATCGCCGAGCGCGCGATCAACAACTTCCGCCAGGCGGACGGCGACTTCGGCAAGCGGCTGGAAGCCGCGGTCCAGGCCCTTCGCGCCTAAGGAATCGCTTGCCGTAGCAGGACGCCGGGCCGGAACCCTCACCAGAGGGT
>NZ_JBSFTP010000174.1:0-2299 GCF_053591315.1 Streptomyces sp. NPDC003042 | reverse complement strand
AACGGCGGCGAGCATGGAACCGGCGACGCCCAGGGCGAGAGCCGAGCCCACGAGGGTCTTCTTCGAAGCGGCGATGCGGCGGATGACGGCGTTGGTCACGAAGAACCTTTCACAGGGAACAAGGACTGTCGCGGCATGCCGAAGACATGCGTGAGCCACTCACGCGGAGGAGAGGGATTCGTCGGCGGGGGGTGAAGCACCCCTGCCGCCTTGCGACTCATCCAGTTCTACAGACGCCCCGGCGGCCTGGCAATGAACGCTGTTACTAGGGGGCCTCGCAGGTGAGTGCGACGAATGCCCGTGAAAGGGGCGTATCGGGCGTTTTCGGGCTACGATCCTGGGCCGTATGTGACGTGGGTCCTGTGGGGCGGGTCACCGGTGGAGGGTCGAAATCTCACCTTCAGTGAGGGTTCGTACCCCTTTCAGGAGCAGGTTCCACGGGCTCCGCGCCCCCCGAATCGAAGGAAACGGGCGCCTCGAAGGCAGCTTTGCGCGTCGCCCGCCGCAGGGCCTTCAGCAGCGTGGCGCCGAGGGTGAGGGTGAGTACGACGGTCAGCGCCGCCCGCCCCAGATCCCAGCCCAGCGAGGTCGCCAGGCAGTACGCGACGAAGCGGGCCAGGTTCTGGGCGACCGGGTCACCGGGATGGAACGAGATGCCCTGGCCCGTGCCCTGCAGGATCACCCACCCCTGGAGGTTCATGACCGTGCCGTACGCGAACGAGCCGGCGAACCCGTACGCCGCGAGCATCCACAGCTCCGCCCGGCCCCGGATCCGCCCCGGCCCGGGGAGCAGCCCCGCGCCCAGCGAGAACCAGCCCATGGCCAGCATCTGGAATGGCATCCACGGTCCCACCCCGCCGGTGAGCAGGGCGGACGCGAACATGGTCACCGAGCCCAGCACGAAGCCGAAGCCCGGACCCAGGACGCGGCCGCTCAGCACCATCAGGAAGAACATGGGCTCCAGCCCGGCCGTGCCCGCGCCCAGCGGCCGCAGCGCCGCACCCACCGCGGCCAGTACGCCGAGCATGGCGACGGCCTTGGAGTCCATGCCCTGGTCGGCGATGGTCGCGACGACCACGGCCACGAGGAGGGGGAGCAGCGCGGCGAACAGCCAGGGGGCGTCCTGGGAGTGCGCGAACCCGGACTGGCGGTCCGCGAGCAGGGGCCAGCCGAAGGCGGCGATGCCGATGAGGGTGACGAGGACCAGGGCCGCGGCGGCGCGGGGGCCGATGCGCAGGGGGCGGGCGGGGCGGACGGGGCGGTTCACGGGGCATCCGCCGGGTCCGGGCCGTGCAGGGCGGCGGCCACCTGGGACACCGTGAGCCAGTGGCCGGGGGCCAGGATCTTGGCGACCTGTGGGGCGAAGGCGGGGGAGGACACGACGACCTCGGCCGTCGGCCCGTCGGCGACGATCTCCCCGCCCGCCAGGATGACGACCCGGTGGGCCAGCTCGGCGGCGAGCTCGACGTCGTGCGTCGCCAGGACGATGGCGTGACCGTCGGCGGCGAGCGCGCGCAGCAGCTCGATCAGGCGGGCCTTGGCGGCGTAGTCCAGGCCGCGGGTGGGCTCGTCGAGGAGGAGGAGGGCGGGGCGGCCGGTGAGGACCAGGGCGAGGGCGAGGGTCAGGCGCTGGCCCTCGGAGAGATCACGGGGGTGGGTGTCGTCGGGGACGCCGGGCAGGAGGGTGGCCACCAGGGCACGACAGGTCCCGGGGGCGGCACCCGCGTCGGCGTCGGCGGCGGCGCACTCGGCGGCGACGGTGTCGGCGTAGAGGAGGTCGCGGGGTTCCTGGGGGACCAGGCCGACCCGGCGGACCATTTCGGCCGGCGGAGTGCGGTGGGGGGCGCGGCCTCCGACGGTGACGGAACCGGAGGTGGGGGCGAGCGTCCCGACGAGGGCGGCGAGGAGGGTGGACTTGCCGGCGCCGTTGCGGCCCATCAGGGCCACCGTCTCGCCGGGCGCCACCGCGAGGGTGATGTCGCGGAGAACCTCTGCGCGGGCGCGGCGGATGTGGAGGGCCGTGACCGTGGCTGTCGCCGTGTCCGGGCCGGTTGCGGGGCTCGGCGTCATGCGGCGCAGCCGGGCCAGCAGACCGTTGCCGCTGCGCGGGGCCCTCTCCCCGCCCCGCCCCTTCCCGAAACCGGGCTCTGCCCGGACCCGCGCCTCAAACGCCGGCGGGGCTTGCGAGCGCAGCTCAGCCATATCCAGCCCCGCCCGGAAGCCGCGGGACACGAGGAGCCCGTAGAGGAGCAGAATCGCGGTCAGGCCGACGAGGCCGAGCTCCTCGCCGGCGGTGGCC
>NZ_JBSFTP010000173.1:0-2454 GCF_053591315.1 Streptomyces sp. NPDC003042 | reverse complement strand
GGCGACCTCGACGGCGAACAGCGCGGGCTGCGTGTTGCCCGTCTCGTCCAAGCCCTCACCGGAGACGATGACCTCACGGACCGGCCGGTCCAGGTGCTGGTCGAGTTCGGCGGTGACAGCGTCGAAGGCAGCGGCGTAGGCGGGAAACGCGGCGTACAGCTCCTCGCCCATCCCCGTACGCTGCGCGCCCTGACCCGTGAACAGGAACGCCGTCTTCCCGGACGTACGGCTGTCACGCACCGCACCCGGCGCCGAAGCACCGGCCGCCAGCGCCCGCAGCCCGTCCAGCAGCGCGTCCCGGTCCCGGCCGACCACCACGGCCCGGTGCTCGAACAGCGAGCGGCCGGTCGCCAGCGTCAGACCGAGGTCCTGCGGGTCCGCCCCGCCGGCCGCCTCCAGCAGTCGCGCGGCCTGCGCCGTCACGGCCTGCGGGGTCTTGCCGGACAGCACCCACGGAACCACCGGCAGCGGCTCGCCGGCCTCCCGGGCCGGCTCCGGCCGGGCCGCGGGCGCCTCGATCACCACGTGGGCGTTGGTCCCGCTGATACCGAAGGAGGAGATGCCCGCGCGGCGCGGCCGCCCGTACTCCTCCCAGCCGCGCGGCTCGGTCAGCAGGGAGACGGCGCCCGCCTCCCAGTCGACGTGCCCGGACGGCGCGTCCACGTGCAGGGTCCGGGGCAGCACCTCGTGCCGCATGGCCTCGATCATCTTGATGACGCTGCCGACACCGGCGGCGGCTTGCGTGTGCCCGATGTTCGACTTCAGCGAGCCCAGCCACAGCGGCCGCTCCGCCGGACGGTTCTGCCCGTACGTCGCCAGCAGCGCCTGCGCCTCGATCGGGTCGCCGAGGGTGGTGCCCGTACCGTGCGCCTCGACGACGTCCACGTCGGCCGGGCTCAGACCGGCGTTGGCGAGCGCTTGGCGGATCACCCGCTCCTGCGAGGGGCCGTTCGGGGCGGTCAGGCCGTTGGAGGCGCCGTCCTGGTTGATCGCGGAGCCCCGGATGACCGCGAGCACGTTGTGCCCGTTGCGCTCGGCGTCCGAGAGCCGCTCCACGAGCAGCAGGCCGACGCCCTCGCTCCAGCCGGTGCCGTCGGAACCGGCCGCGAAGGGCTTGCAGCGGCCGTCGGGCGACAGACCGCGCTGACGCGAGAACTCCACGAACGTCGTCGGGCTCGACATCACCGTGACACCGCCCGCGAGCGCGAGGTCGCACTCGCCGGCCCGCAGGGCGTTCGCCGCCAGGTGCAGGGCGACCAGCGAGGAGGAGCAGGCCGTGTCGACGGTGACCGCCGGACCCTCCAGGCCGAGGGTGTACGAGACCCGGCCCGAGGCCACGCTGCCCGCGTTGCCGCTGGCCAGGTAGCCCTCCAGGTCCTCGGGGATCGTCGTGAGGGCGGAGCCGTAGTCGTGGTACATCACACCGGCGAAGACACCGGTACGGCTGCCGCGCAGCGACGCCGGGACCAGCCCGGCGTTCTCGACGGTCTCCCACGCGGTCTCCAGCAGGAGCCGCTGCTGTGGGTCGGTGGCCAGCGCCTCGCGCGGGGACATCCCGAAGAACTCCGGGTCGAACAGGTCCGCGTCGTGCAGGAAGCCGCCGCCCCGGGCGTACGTGGTGCCCGTGTGGTCGGGGTCCGGGTGGTAAAGGTTCTCCAGGTCCCAGCCACGGTTGACGGGGAACTCGGTGATGGCGTCCGTGCCCTCGGCGACGAGCCGCCACAGGTCCGCCGGGGAGGAGACCCCGCCCGGGTAGCGGCAGGCCATGCCGACGATCGCGATCGGCTCCAGCGAGGAGGCGTCCGCGGCCACCACGACCGGCGCCGCGCTCTCCTCGCCCCCGAACAGCTCGGCCGACAGGTGCGCGGCCAGCGCGGCCGGGTTCGGGTAGTCGAAGACCAGCGTGCTCGGCAGCCGCATGCCCGTGGTGGAGTTGAGCTGGTTGCGCAGCTCCACGGCGGTCAGCGAGTCGAAGCCCAGCTCCTGGAAGGCGCGGTCGGCGTCGATGCCGCTGTGGTCGGAGTGCCCGAGCACCGCCGCCACCTGGGCCCGGACCAGGTCGGTCAGGGCCTGGTCCCGCTCGGCCGGGGACAGAGCGCCCAGCCGCTGGGCCAGCGAGGAACCGCCGGCCGCCTGGCCGGAGGCCGCGGCCCGGCGCGGGGCGGCCGTGACCAGCCCGCGGAAGAGCAGGTGCGGACCGTCGGCCTGCTTGCGCAGCGCGGCCGTGTTCAGCCGGGTCGCGGCGAGCACCGCCTCGCCCGTGCCGGGGGCCGCGTCGAAGAGGTCCATCGCGTCGGCGGAGGACAGCGGCAGCAGGCCGGTGCGCTCGATGCGCTTGAGGTCGGCCTCGTCGAGCTGCCCGCTGATGGTGGAGGCCTGGGCCCACAGGCCCCAGGCCAGTGAGGTGGCCGGGAGTCCGGCGGCCTGGCGGTACTGGGCGAGGGCGTCGAGGAA
>NZ_JBSFTP010000172.1:0-2500 GCF_053591315.1 Streptomyces sp. NPDC003042 | reverse complement strand
CCGGTGGCGGCCGCCACCGGACGGATCCCCGAGCCCGCCGCGTGGCGGGAGCTGCGCCGGACGGTCAGCCCGGCCGCCCGGCTTTACCGCCCGGCTGATCAGGACTACGCCACCCATGCCAACGCCAACAACCAGCGCTACGCCTCCGTCCGTCCCGCCGGAGTGCTCAGCTGTGCCTCTCAGGACGACGTGGCGGCGGCGGTCCGCTGGTGCGCGAAGCACGGGGTTCCCTTCGCGCCCCGCTCCGGCGGCCACAGCTACGCCGGATTCTCGACCACACGCGGTCTGGTGATCAGTCTGCGGCCGATCCGGCACGTGGTGCCGCGGGGACACCGCCTGTACCTGGGCGGTGGAGCCACCAACTCCGACGTGTACGCGGCCCGAGACTCGGGCCTGTACTTTCCCGGCGGGCGCTGCCCCGGCGTCGGCGTGGCGGGCCTGACACTCGGTGGCGGGCTCGGGTTCAACGACCGCAAGTGGGGCCTGACCTGTGACCGGCTCGCCGAGACGCGCCTCGTTCTCTCCGACGGGACCGTGGTGCGGGCCGCCGACGACGAGAACGCCGACCTGTTCTGGGCGTGTCGCGGCGGGGCGGGCGGCAACTTCGGCATCAACACCGCCTTCGTCTTCGACGCCGTACCGGTGAACCGGCTGCGCGCCACCGTCTTCGACCTGACCTTCGCGCTGGAGGCGGGCGTGCGGGTGATGGACGAGGTGCAGCACGTTCTCGACACGGACCGCGGCAACGACTTCGATCTGCGCGTCGGCTTCAAACAGGCGGGCGACGGCACGACCTCCCTGTCGGTCCTCGGGCACCGACTCGGTTCCGAGGAGGCGCTGCGCGGCGTCCTCGGGCCGTTGCTGAAGCTGCGTCCGACCAAGGTGGTCATCGAGGAGCAGAGCTTCTGGGACGCGCAGGGCTTCCTCAAGGGAACCCTGCCGCTGGAGTCCCACGCCAGCAAGTCCCTCGTCCCCGACCGGTGGGTGACCCAGGACACCGTGACCGCCATGGTCGAGTGGGCCCGCTCGTGGCGCCCGGGCCCGGCGCGGGCCTCCGGCTATGTGACGCTCTTCGCCATGGGCGGCTCCGGTGGCGCACCGCGCCCGGACGAGACCGCCTACCCCCACCGCGAAGCCACGTTCGTGATCGACATCGGCACGCAGTGGAAGCCCGACGCCGCACCCGCCGACGTGGACGCCCTGCTGGAGCAGACCCGGACGATGTACCGCACGCTCCGCCGCCGGTTCCGTACCGACGCGGCCTACGTCAATTTCCCCGACCCGGACCTACGCGACTGGCAGCACGCCTACTACGGTGCCAACTACGAGCGCCTGGTCGAGGTCAAGCGTCGGTACGACCCGGCCGGCCTGTTCCGCTACGCCCAAGCCGTCGGCGGACCCGAGAGCCACGAGTTGTCTTGACCCGGAGGGTTGTTGGCGGGGCTTAGGCACGGCGCGGGGAACCACGCAGCTCGCCACACGTTTCCTCGACGCGGTCGCCAGCGCATCCGGCGGACGGTTCTCGCTGCTGCGCCTGCTGTAGAACCTCCTCGTCTCCGGCGAGCCCGTCACCATCGGCCGACTCGCCGCGGAAGCTGTGTGGCGGCCGAGTCCGGCTCGGACGGGGCCGGGAAGGGGCGCGGCCGTGCTCACTCACAGCGCGCTCCAGGCGGCGGCTTCCTTGAAGCCGATGACGTGCGCACTCCGGCGCCAGCAAGTCCACCGCGAGCGATACCACCACTGTCGCGGCACTACGCAACGTAACTGGGCCCGCTGAACCGCTGGATCAGCCACCTCATGACACACTGGCACATTCCGCAACCATCCGACTCGAACGGTTCCCCTCGAGGAGTGCTGCTGTGGCATCTGTCGGGGCTTCCCGGCCGAGCGGGCTCGGCTGGAACCGTGAGACGGCGACACTCGCGCTGCTGTCGTTCGCCATGTTCACCGTCTCGCTCGACCAGTACATCGTCGTCGTGGCGCTCCCCGACATCGCCCGCGACCTCGGCTACTCCGCACGGACACTGCAATCCGTGATCAGCGCCTACGCCGTCGCCTCCGCGGGCTTCCTGCTGTTCGGCGGACGCGCCGCGGACCTCGTCGGACGACGCCGCGTACTGGCCGCCGGGCTCGCCCTCTACGCCGGTGCGGCGCTGGTGGGCGGCCTGGCGACCGGGCCCGTGATGCTCCTGGTCGCACGCGCGGTACAAGGCCTCGGTGGCGCACTGGTCTTTCCCACCACCCTCGCCCTGATCAACATCACGTTCGTCGAAGGCCGCGTACGCAACCGGGCGCTGGGGATCTGGGGCGGCGCCGGCGCGGCCGGGCTCGTGATCGGAGTACTCCTCGGGGGAGTGCTGACCCACGCCTTCGGTTGGGAAGCGGTGTTCTTCGTCAATGTCCTACTGGCCCTTCCCGCCCTGCTCCTCGCCTTCGTGCTGATCCCGAAGGACCGACAGCGCGACAGAGGACGCAGGTTCGACCTGCCCGGTGCGCTCAG
>NZ_JBSFTP010000171.1:0-2871 GCF_053591315.1 Streptomyces sp. NPDC003042 | reverse complement strand
CTCCGCCCGGGGGCACCTCCCAGCGGTAGCTGGGGGAGATGCACCGCATCTGACGCCGTGCGCTGATCCACCGGGGATTACGGGACAGCCCTTAGCGGCGGAAGCGGTCGAGCGCGGCCGACACGGGGTGCGGGCCGGTGTGCACCGGTTGGCGCGGCAGCCGGTGCGGCAGCGAGCCGTACCAGGTCCGCGAGACGGCGTATCCGAAGGCGAGGCACATCAGGCCGCCGACGGCGTCCAGCCAGAAGTGGTTGGCGGTGGCCACGATGACGACCAGGGTCAGCGTCGGGTAGAGCACGCCGAGGATCCGGGCCCAGGGGGCGGTGGCGACCGCGAAGATCGTCAGGCCGCACCAGAGCGACCAACCTATGTGCATCGAGGGCATGGCCGCGTACTGGTTCGACATGTGCTTGAGGTTGCCCGAGGCCATCGAGCCCCAGGTGTGGTGGACCAGCACCGTGTCGATGAAGTCCTGCCCGTTCATCAGCCGGGGCGGCGCGAGCGGGTAGAGGTAGTAACCGACCAGGGCCACGCCCGTGGTGGAGAAGAGGACGAGGCGGGTGGCCGCGTAACGCCCGGGATGGAGGCGGTAGATCCACACCAGTACGCCGATCGTCACGACGAAGTGCAATGTGGCGTAGTAGTAGTTCATCCCGACGATGAGCCACGTCACCGAATTCACCGCGTGATTGACGGTCTGTTCCACGGCGATGCCGAGCGTCCGCTCGACACCCCAGATCCAGTCGGCGTTCGCCAGCGCGGCCGTCTTCTGCTCGGGCACGGCATTGCGGATCAGCGAGTACGTCCAGTAGCTGACCGCGATGAGCAGGATCTCGAACCAGATCCGAGGCCTGCGCGGTGCCCGCAACCGGGAGAAGAGAGTGCCCTCGGAAGTCCCCGGGCGGGCCTCGCTCTCGGTCACGGCGGGTGACGAGAGGTCCGTCCGGGTTTCCAGTGTCTTCACGCTCGCTTCACCCATGGGGAGAGAGTCTGCCAGATGCGATCTCGCCCCCGATCATCCCTCGGGACGGTCTTCGGTGCCCGCGCTCAGCCCTGCGGAGGACACCGGACCCCTACTGCCTGCGGCGCTGCCGCTCACTGCCTGCGGCGCTGCCGCTCACTGCCTGCGGCGCTGCCGCTCACTGCCTGCGGCGCTGCCCCGGTCCGGAAGCGGTCGAGCCGCGCACCACGAGCTCTGGCAGGAACACGAACTCGCTGTGCGGGGCCGGCGTACCGCCGATCTCCTCCAGCAGCGTGCGCACCGCGGCCTGCCCCATGGCCAGGACCGGTTGCCGGATGGTGGTCAGCGGCGGATCGGTGAACGCTATGAGCGGGGAGTCGTCGAAGCCGACGACGGACACGTCCTGCGGCACCCGCAGCCCCTGCTGCCGGGCGGCCCTGATCGCGCCGAGCGCCATCATGTCGCTCGCGCAGACGATGGCCGTGCAGCCCCGGGTGATGAGCGCGCCGGCCGCGGCCTGGCCGCCCTCCAGCGTGTACAGGGAATGCTGGATCAGCTCCTCGGTCTCGGCCTCGCCGAGCCCGAGCCGCTCCCGCATCCCGAGCCGGAAACCCTCGATCTTGCGCAGCACCGGCACGAACCGCTTGGGCCCGACCGCGAGCCCGATCCGGGTGTGCCCGAGCGCGGCGAGGTGGGTGACCGCGAGCTGCATCGCCGCCCGGTCGTCGGGCGAGACGAAGGGGGCCCGCACCTTGTCCGAGAAACCGTTGATGAGGACGTACGGGACGCCCTTGGCGCGGAGTTGGTCGTAGCGGCCCATGTCGGCAGTGGTGTCCGCGTGCAGGCCCGACACGAAGATGATCCCGGAGACGCCGCGGTCGACCAGCATCTCGGTCAGCTCGTCCTCGGTGGACCCGCCGGGCGTCTGCGTGGCCAGCACCGGTGTGTACCCCTGCCGGGTCAGAGCCTGGCCGATGACCTGCGCGAGCGCCGGGAAGATGGGGTTGTCCAGTTCGGGGGTTATCAGCCCGACGAGCCCCGCGCTGCGCTGACGCAGCCGTACGGGCCGCTCGTAGCCGAGCACGTCGAGCGCGGCCAGCACGGACTCGCGGGTGCCTGCGGCCACGCCGGGCTTGCCGTTGAGCACGCGGCTGACTGTGGCTTCGCTGACCCCCGCCTGGGCTGCGATGTCGGCTAGCCGTGCGGTCACGGGGTTGGACTGTACCCGTCGCACGTTCAGATTGCCCACCACGTGCACGAATCGGCGGGCAGGACGGCTGTGCGGCCGTCGGTGTCGACCGGTGCGCTGGAGAGGACCGGGCGGCCGGGCGCGGGAAGTTCGAGGGGGGTGGGCAGGGTGTTGAGGGTGCAGGCGAAGCCGGGCCGCGTGAAGAGCAGGACCCCCTCGGGCGCGGGCAGCCAGCGCATCCCGGACGGCGCCGGTTCCCCGTCCGCGGCATCGCCCCGGGCCCCGGCCTCGGCGGATCCCGGCCGGCCGGCCGGATCCTGGCCGGCCTCGGGGGCGCCCAGGCCCGGCAGGGCCCGGCGCAGTTCCAGGGCGGCGCGGTACAGCTCCAGGGTGGAGTGCGGATCGCCGGTCTGGGCGGCCACGCTCAGCCCGGCCCACCCGGCGGGCTGCGGCAGCCAGCTACCGCCCGGACCGAAACCGTACGGGGGCGCCTGTCCGGCCCAGGGCAGCGGGATCCGGCAGCCGTCGCGCAGCCCCTCTTGTCCGGCGGCGTCGGCTCCGGTGGCCGCGCCGGTTCCGGCGGCTCCCGGCCCCCGTGTCCCCGGCCCGCGCCCGCGGCGGAAGGCGGGGTCCTGGCGTACCTCGTCCGGGAGGTCGGTGACCTCCGGCAGACCGAGCTCCTCGCCCTGATAGACGTACGCCGACCCGGGCAGCGCCAGCA
>NZ_JBSFTP010000170.1:0-2991 GCF_053591315.1 Streptomyces sp. NPDC003042 | reverse complement strand
CCTACACGCCCCCCCCTTCTTAACACGGTAGTGGGGGGGGGGGTATTCTCCCCCCCCACCACACAGGCTACGCACTATGGCTGACTCGGTGTCAGGCCCCCCCCGGCGTCCGGTCGGGCCGCTCCGGTCAGGTCTTGTCGACCTCGCCGGGCGGGTTCGCCGTGGCACCCGCCGCGTTTTCGCTCGCCGAGAAGACGACCACCGCGCCGGTGCCCTTCTTGGACTTGCGCAGCCGCCCCTCCAGCCAGGAGGCGAAGGTCGTGAGGGCGAAGTTCACCGCGATGTAGAGCAGCGCGATCACGACGAGGGTCGCGATGGTGTTGCTGTAGTTCGCCGAGATCTGCCGGTTCATCGACAGCAGTTCGCCGTAGCCCAGCACCGCGCCGCCCAGCGCGGTGTCCTTGAGGATCACCACGAGCTGGCTGACCAGCGCCGGCAGCATCGCCGTGACGGCCTGCGGGATCAGCACGTAGACCATGGTCTGGCCCTTGCGCATGCCGATCGCCTTGGCCGCGTCGGTCTGGCCGGAAGGCAGGGACAGCACGCCGGCCCGGACGATCTCGGCGATGACGGCGGCGTTGTAGAGCACCAGGCCGGTGACCACCGCGTACAGCGGACGGATGTCGGAGTCGACGTCGGTGAACTGGCTGTAGAGGGCGAAGCCGAAGATCATCAGCATCAGCACCGGGATGGCGCGGAAGAATTCGACCACCGCGCCGACCGGGACCCGCACCCAGGCGTGGTCGGAGAGCCGGCCGATGCCGAGCAGGGCGCCCAGCGGGATCGCGATCACCATGGCGATCACGCCGGCCTTGAGGGTCTCCAGCAGGCCGGGGATCAGGAACGTCGTCCAGATCTCGCCGTCGGTGACGAAGGGGGTCCACTTGTCGGCGTCGAGCTGGCTCTTCTCGGCCATGAGGGACAGCGCCCACCACAGGGCCAGTCCGAACAGCACGAGGAAGACGCCGCTGTAGATCCAGTTGCGCGTCTTGGCCTTGGGGCCCGGGGCGTCGTACAGCACGGAGGTCATCGCTTCACCGCCACTCGCTTTGCAACCCAGCCCAGCAGCAGGCCGGTGGGCAGGGTCAGCAGACAGAAGCCGAGGGCGAAGACGCCGAAGACCGCGAAGAGCGCGTCCGCCTCGTTCTCGACCATTTCCTTCATCAGCAGGGCCGCCTCGGCCACGCCGATGGCCGCCGCCACCGTGGTGTTCTTGGTGAGGGCGATCAGTACGTTCGTGAGCGGCGCCACGACGGCCCGGAAGGCCTGGGGGAGCACGATCAGGGTGAGCACCTGGAGGAAGCTCAGACCCAGGGCGCGGGCCGCTTCGGCCTGGCCGACGGGCACGGTGTTGATGCCCGATCGCAGCGCCTCGCAGACGAAGGTGCCGGTGTAGGCGGTCAGGCCGAGGACCGCGAGGCGGAACCCGGTCTCCTTGAAGGTGTCACCGCCCAGCGAGATGCCGAGGGTCTGGCTGAGGCCCAGCGAGCAGGCGATGATCACCACGGTCAGCGGGGTGTTGCGCACCACGTTGACGTACGCCGTGCCGAAGCCGCGCAGCAGTGGGACCGGGCTGACCCGCATCCCGACCAGGATGGTGCCCCATATGAGGGATCCGGCCGCCGAGTAGAGGGTGAGCTGAACCGTCACCCAGAAGGCTCCGAGCAGGTCGTACTGCCCGGAATCAAGAAAGTCGAACACGTTGCCCTGCGCTCTCCCCAGGATGGCCGGTGAGGTGCGCCGCCGCCCGCGGCAGGCGGGCGGCGACGCTCCTCACCGGGGAATCAGCTGCCTTCGGTGATCTGCGGGGCAGGCTCGTTCTTGTAGTCGGCCGGGCCGAAGTTCTTCTTGACGGCCGCGTCCCACGAACCGTCGGAGACCATCTTCTTGAGCGCGGCGTTGATCTTGGTCTGAAGCTCGGTGTCGCCCTTCTTCAGACCGATGCCGTAGTTCTCGTTGCTCAGCTTCAGGCCGACCAGCTTGAACTTGCCCTTGTTCTTCTCCTGCGAGGCGTAACCGGCCAGGATCGAGTCATCCGTGGTCAGCGCGTCCACGGCCTTGTTCTCAAGGCCGGTCAGGCACTCGGAGTAGCCGCCCTGCTCCAGGAGGTCGGCCTCGGGGGCCAGCGTCTTCTTGACGTTCTGCGCCGAGGTCGAGCCGGTGACCGAGCAGAGCTTCTTCTTGTTCAGGTCCTCGGGCTTGGTGATGGACGAGTCGTCGGCGCGGACGAGCAGGTCCTGGTGGGCCAGGAGGTACGGGCCGGCGAAGGAGACCTTCTCCTTGCGCTTGTCGTTGATCGAGTAGCTCGCGACGACGAACTTGACGTCACCGTTCGAGATCAGGTTCTCGCGCTCGGCGCTGATGGCCTGCTTCCACTCGATCTGCTCGGGCTGGTAGCCCAGCTCCTTGGCGACGTAGGTCGCCACGTCGACATCGAAGCCCGTGTACTTGCCGTCGGGGGTCTTCAGGCCGACACCCGGCTGGTCGAACTTGATGCCGATGACGACCTTGTCCTTGGCGCCACCGGACGCGCCGGCGTCACCGCCGGTCTTGCCGCTGCCGCCGCCACAGGCGGTCGCGGTCAGGGCGAGAGCGGCGACCGCGGCCACCGCAGCACCGGCCTTGAAAACCTTCATGGTGAACTTCCCTCGGGTGAGACGTGGTTGAACGACGAGCGAGACGTGCTCTGTCGACCGGATCACTACCAGAACGAGACCGTCAGTGGTGCAGGATCTTCGACAGGAAGTCCTTGGCGCGGTCACTGCGCGGGTTGCTGAAGAACTGCTCGGGCGTGGCCTCTTCGACGATCTTCCCGTCGGCCATGAAGACGACCCGGTTGGCCGCGGAGCGGGCGAAGCCCATCTCGTGCGTGACGACCACCATGGTCATTCCCTCGCGGGCGAGCTGCTGCATGACCTCCAGCACCTCGTTGATCATCTCCGGGTCGAGCGCCGAGGTCGGCTCGTCGAACAGCATGACCTTCGGGTCCAT
>NZ_JBSFTP010000169.1:0-3062 GCF_053591315.1 Streptomyces sp. NPDC003042 | reverse complement strand
TCGCTTCGCGATGGCCTTCGGCCACCCTTGACCGACCGTCCCGCCCCGGACATACGAAGACTGTCGGGAAACCCCCAAAAGAACGGCACGGGGGGGAGGAGCGGGCATGCGAGGTCATCAGGGATGCGCGACTGGAGCCAAGGGGACCAGCGGCCATCTCAAGGCGGCCGGATGGAGGCCGGGAGCGTGGGCGCGCATCAGATCGCTACTCGCTCCGCATGTCTCGGCGACTGCCACCCGTCCGTGGCTGGCCACAAACCGCCCAAGCCACCTGCGCACCTCGCGTCGAAGGCGACCGCCGCCCGTCTGTGGGCGGGCCACAGGCCGCCCAGCCACCTGTGCACCTCGCGTGGAAGGCGGCCGTCGCCTGTCTGTGGCTGGTCACAGGCCGCCCAAGCCACCTGCGTGCCTCCCCATGCGGGCGACCGTCGCCCGTCTGTGGCTGAAGGCCCCAAACAGCGCTCATGCCGAGCTGTGGAGCGGTCAGAGTGGCGTTCACATCACAAACACGCGTACAAACTGCGGAAATTGGGGCAATCTGTCGGCCTTTCGCCCGCCCACTCGCCCAGACCGCAATCCACGACGGCATACCCGCCGTCTGCCACCCTTCACCCCAGTGGACGGTCAGCGCCGTCGATGAGAGGTGACCAGAGAGCATGAGCGGCACGGCGGGGCATGCTAGGTGATCAGGGATGCACACGGCCTGCAACCCGGGAGGCCGGCGGTCATCTCACGGCGGCCGATCTGTAGGCGGACTGGCATGCCCTGGGGAGGGGTTCGGGCAGCAGAGGTGAATCCATGGGGCGGCCGCTGCTGAGGGCGGGTCTGGAGGAGGTCTCTGCCACGGCTCTGCCGATGTGGGCCGCCAGGGCAGGAATCTACGACCCGGCGTGGACGGGGCGGAAGGACGCCTTCGTGGCCCACGACGACCCCCACCGGATCGAGCGCGGGAACAGCGGCTGGTACGAGCTGGCCACCACCTGCGGACTCTTCGACGCCGACCGTCAGTTCCTCCTGACGCTGCCCACGTACGCCTTGAGCGCACAGAAGCTCCACGCGCCGCTGGGACATCGTCGGCGCGGGTGCTGCCCTGTCGGCCTGTACGCGGGCTACCCGTGTCGCCGTCGACACCTCCGTCTCCCTGTGCCGAATCCTGGGAAACCGGCTTCAGCGTGGTCGCCTTTACCCGGCCTGCGGAGAGTCTGCACATCCATCAACGGCGGGTCGAGGCCCTCGCCTGGGTAGCCACCACTCCGGTCACAGCTCGTATGGGTAGACCTCAAGTCCCCACACCTTGAACGTGATCCGCTGACCGATCTGCAGCTCGTCCTTGCGCGACTCGATCTCGACCATCGTCACGTTCGGACCGATCCTGAGCTGAACGACGTCATCACCGGGCTCACCGACATCCAGCACCTCACCCGTGATGACGGTGCAGTCCAGCTCGTAGGAGACGACACCGGTAGTGGCGGATGCCGGGCATGCCCGGTGGACCTTCCGCGTGCGCGTGTCGTCTGCCGCTCTCGCCGCCCTGATGGGCGAGTGGGACCGGTGCCGCTGGGTGTGGAACGAGTGCTGCGCGAAGTCGAAGCAGACGCATGGGTGGAACAGGGACCGGCCCGGGGGGAGGGACAAGCGGACCTGCGGACCGGCGCAGCTCGACAGGATGTTGACTGAAGCCCGCGCCAGGAACACCTGGCTTCGTGAAGGGTCCTCGGTTCCGCAGCAGCAGTTGATCCGGGATTTCGGGAAGTCCCGCGCCAAGGCGCACAAGGACATCAAGGAGCGTTTGCCGATGCGGCAGCGGGCCGGGATGCCCAGGTGGAAGAAGAAGCGCGAAGCCCGGCCGAGTCTCAACTACACCTTACGCGGGTTCCGGTTGAAGGACGGCCGCCTGTACCTGGCGGGCGGTATCGCCCTGACGGTGGTGTGGTCGCGGGACCTCCCGGCCGACCCGTCCAGCGTGCGCGTCTATCAGGACAGCCTCGGGCATTGGTACTGCTCCTTCGTCGTGCCCGCCGAGGTGCAGCCGCTCCCGGAGACGGGTGCGGTGATCGGGATCGACTGGGGCGTGCGCGAGACCGCGACCACCACATCCGACGTCCACGACCTTCCGCACGCCGAGCACGGCAAGACGGCCGCGCAGAAGCTCGCCCGATACCAGCGGATGATGGCCCGCCGCAAGCCCCCGAAGGGCGAGCCCGGCTCGAAGGGCTACAAGCATGCGAAACGGCAGGCTGCGAAGCTGCACAAGAAGGTGGCCCGGCAGCGTCAGGACACCGGCCGCAAGTGGGCCAAGAAGGTCGTGCGCGACCACGACGCGCTGGCGGTGGAGGACTTCCGGCCGAAGTTCCTCGCCAAGACGACCATGGCCCGCAAGGCGGCCGACGCGGCGATCTCCGCGACGAAGACGGCCCTGGTCGAGATGGGCCGCAAGCACGGCCGTGCCGTGCACCTGGTCCACCCCACGCACACCAGCATGGACTGCGCACCGTGCGGAGCGAGAACCAAGCACGCACTACCTCTCTCGGAGCGAACGTATGCCTGCACCGTGTGCGGAGTCGTATCCCCCAGGGATAAGAACTCCGCCCGCGTGATGCTGGTCCGGGCTGGTCTCAACCCGGCTAGTGCTGATCGTGGAAGACCGGACCAGGCGCCGCCTGGCCTGGCAGCGTGAGCTAGAAATCCCCGAACAGCCCTGGAGGGTGAGGAATCCCCTCCCTTCAGGGAGGGGAGGATTCAACAGAGCTGACGATCCCACATCGACCATCATCGGTGCTCCGACCACAGACGGGCGATGGTCGCCTTCCATGCGAGGTGCGCAGGCGTCGTGGGCGGCTTGTGTCCGGCCACAGACGGGTGGCAGTCGCCGAGACGTGCGGAGCGAGTAGCGATCTGATGCGCGCCCATGCCCCCGGGCTCCATCTGGCCGCCGTGAGGTGGAGGCCGGCCCTGGATATCAGCTCGCGCATCCCTGATGACCTCGCATGCCCGCTCCTCCCCCCGTGCCGTTCTTTTGGGGGTTTCCCGACAGTCTTCGTATGTCCGGGGCGGGACGGTCG
>NZ_JBSFTP010000168.1:0-3081 GCF_053591315.1 Streptomyces sp. NPDC003042 | reverse complement strand
CACCCCCATCGGCGTCTTCCGCAGCACCGAACGCCCCGTCTACGACACCCTCATGGCCGACCAGCTCGACACCGCCGTCGAGCAGCACGGCAAGGCCGACCTCGGCGCCCTGCTCGCAGGCAACGACACCTGGACCGTCCTGGGCCGGTGACCGGGGCACGGACCGGGAGCCGGACCACCGCTCGCGGTCCGGCTCTCAGACCGCCCGCGGGGTCCTGACCGAGTCTCCCGCGGCTTCCCGGGCGTACTGCCGGGCCGTGCGGAAGACGGCCTCGTCCTCACGCCTGAGGGACTCCCGGACGTACCGGCGGGCCTGCTCGACGTCGGTGTCCCGGCCGAGGACGCGCCCGACCATGGCCTCGTCGAGCAGTACGTCGTGCCGGGCGACCACGGTGACCCCGGTGGTGTCGGGGAGGACCGACCACTCGCCGGTGTGCGCGGCCAGCAGGGCGAAGGGCTGGATCTGCCGGTGGACGATGCGGCCGGCCGCGGGGAAGCACAGCCGTACGGACTCCGTGGTGTGGACGGACCCGTCGAGCGTCAGGGTGTCGGTGGTGACCCGCTGGATACCGGGCCGGTCCTCGACGACGTCGACGCGCGCGACGTGCGGGACCCGGTCGGGCCAGGAGCCCACGTCGTACAGGAACGCGTACACGGGCTCGGCCGGTCCCTCGATGCGTACGGAGTCCTCGAAGGACAGCTTCAGCGCGTCGAGGCCGTTCCAGCGCTCGGCGAGCTCCTTGAAGCGGGCGAGTGCGGCCCGGCCGGCGGCCTCGGTGGCCGCGCGGGTGCGTTCGACGTCGGAGGCCCGGTTCCCGGCGATGGTGACGTACTGCTCCAGCGTCAGCCGCGACCAGCCCGGGGCGAGCCGCTCGACGCCCCAGCTGCCGCCCGTGGAGGTGACGGGGGCCGCGGGCACCTCCTGGTGGAAGTCGATGCGCAGACGCTCCGGGTCCAGGGTGCGGCGCCACACGGACTGCCGCAGGTCCCCGTCGGCGCCGGCCCACAGGGAGTACCGGTCGCGGATCCCGTCGAAGTCCAGACGTTCGACGTGCACGGTGTCCGGCACGTACAGCGGCCACGGGGTGGTGTCCGCCACCAGCCCGTACAGGACGCCGGCCGGTGCCGCCGCGTCCACCGCGAACGACATCCGGTGTACTCGCTCGACAGACATCAGACACCCCTCTCAACGCTTGATGCAGATCCTGTCCGCAACCGCCGGAAGGTCTCTGGACTTCCGGTGGAGTTCCGCGTTGACCAGGCCGAGGTAGCGCCGTGGGGTGTCGGCGTGCTCAAGGAGGTCCCCGTCGAGGAGGATGCCGAACTTCCGCTCGATGTAGCCGGTGGTCTGCAGGACGGCGAGGCAGTCGTAGCCGAGCTCCACCCAGTACAGGTCGAGGACGTCGTCGGTGAGGTCGACGCCCTCCTCCTCACCTTCCCAGGCCCGCAGGACGCGGGTCAGGGCGGTGGGGTCCAGCCGGTCCATGGCGTACCTCTCTCGTCGTCCGCGAGCACGCGGACGCGTGCCGGGTCGACCCGAGCCTGACCGAGAACGGTTGAGACAGGCTCGAAGCGGTACGTCTGTTCGCGGGCCGTACGCGGGCCGTACGCGGGCCGCGTACGGCGGCGAGGCTAGGCCGCGTACAGGTCGTAGGTGGAGGAGCGGCGCGGACCGGCCACGACGTCCAGGGCCGGGTCCACGCGCAGCATCGCCTGGTGCAGGCGCTGGAGCTGCTGCGAGGGCTCGACGCCCAGTTCACCGATCAGGCGCGTGCGCAGCCGGCGGTAGACGTCCAGCGCGGCCGCCTGGCGGCCCGAGCGGTACAGGGCGACCATGGCCTGCGAGTGGAGGCCCTCGTGCTGCGGGTGGCGGGCGATCCGCTCGGTGAGTTCCGCGAGGAGTTCGGTGTGACGGCCGAGGCGCAGGTCGACGTCGATGCGGCGCTCGGTGGCCACGAGCCGGCTCTCCGCCAGCCGCAGCACCTCGATGTCCAGGATGGGCCCGACGCGGACGTCCACCAGGGCCGGGCCCTGCCACAGGTCGAGCGCCTGGCGCAGCAGGTGCGCCGCGCGCTCGTCGTCACCGCCGTCGAAGGCGCTCTGGCCGCCGGCCACGAGGGTCTCGTACTCGTGGACGTCGACGGACTCCGGCGGGATCTGGAGGAGGTATCCGCCGTGCCGGGTGGCGAGCACGTCCTTGGCGGTGCCCGGGGCGCCCGGTCCCATCGCCGTCCCCAGCCTGCGGCGCAGCTGGAGGATGTACGTCTGCAGGGTGGTGAGCGCGCTCTGGGGCAGGTCGGTGCCCCAGATCTCCTCCATGAGGGTCGGTACGGGCACCACCCGCCCGGGGTAGAGCGCGAGAAGCGCCAGGATCTGACGCGGTTTACCCGCCGTAGGAACGATCGATGCCCCGTTGACCTCGGCACTCAACGGCCCCAGAACCTGAATCTTCACGGTCTCTCGTCTCCCCTCCACATTTCGTCGAGCTACTCCCGGTTTTCAGTATTCGACCCCAGAACGATAAAGCCGCCCAGGGCAACATCACCGAAACCTCAAGTCGACGTCGAGCGGTTCTCCGAAACAGCCGAGCGGTTCAATCATGGAAACGAGCAGGTTCCGACCAGACGTCCGATCACCCTCTCTTCCTGGAACAGCAGCCCACCCATCCGGATTCCGCTTGTAGTCCGCAAGATTCCTTTCCGGATTTCCCCCCGGAAACCTGGACCGCATTTACCGGACAGCTACCGGAAATGAGCGGGCAATTACCTTTCGGTGAGTTCTCAGCCGACCCAGGCGAGACGCTTGCGGGCCGATTCCGAGGCCTCCACCGGCTTTTCGGGACCGGTCACCAGGACCGAGCGCTGGAGCCGGCGCGGGGCGGCCGACGGCTCGATGCCGAGCTCGCGCACGAGGGTGGCGCGCAGCCGCTGGTAGACGTTGAGGGCCTCGCCGCGGCGGCCGGAGCGGTGCAGGGCGAGCATGAACTGCGATGTTCAGCATGTACCCGCCGGGCAGCGTCTGGAGGACGTCCTTGGGGCTGCGCGTCCCGTCGGTGCCCTCCAGCGCGGTGGCGATGAGCGC
>NZ_JBSFTP010000167.1:0-3134 GCF_053591315.1 Streptomyces sp. NPDC003042 | reverse complement strand
GGCGTCAGGCTCACCACCCTGCGCCCCGAGCAGGCCGCCTACATCGGCGTCCAGGTCGAGGGCCCGTACAAGCCGGACCACTACCGCTACTGATCATCGGCAGCCGTACGTGAAAGCAGGCCCCCGGCACCTCAGCCGGGGGCCTGCCCCTTGATCCCCCACCGGAATGTGTTCGCCATGCCACGCGGCCGTTATTCGCTCCACGACCCGCACGACCACACCCCTCTCGGCGAGGAGCACTTCCACTGCGCCCCCGGCCCCTCCGGATGGCGCTACGTCTCCCAGCTGACCGCCCCGAACGGCGATCACCGCGGTTCGGTCGACCTGGCCATCGACGAACTCGGCCGCCCCATCCGCCTCGAACTGAACGCCTCCAGCTGGCAGGTCCGCGGCGCCGCCATCGACGGAGTCACCTGGGTCCGCACGGATCCCACGGGCACCGAAGCCACCGAGGGCAACGTCCAGGCCCCCGGCTTCACCGGCACCTCCCCGGCCTTCCTCGTCGCGACGGCCCGCCTGCTGCGCCTCACTCCGGGCGCCCCCGCCACCCGCGTCCGGCTCCTCGCCCTCACCGACCCGGTCCTGGCCGCCCGTACGGTCGACCAGGCCTGGGCCCTGCTCTCACGCACCGCGCACCCCACGGACGGCGGCCCGCTCCTGGTGGACGAGTACCGGGTCAGCGCACTGGACACCGGCGAGGTCCATACGATCCACATCGCCGGCGACGTGGTCCTCTCGGCCCCAGGCATCGAGCTCGAACACCTGGAGACCCCGCCCTCGGTCTTCGAGGACTGACACCGTTCAGGCCGGCGGAGCGAACCCGGTCCCACGAGGCACCTCTACGGGCGCCACCCGGACCGGAGCGGCAGCCGGGGCCGGGGCCGGGGCCTGGGTCGGAGCCGGGGCCGGAGCCACGACCGGAGGCGCCGGGGCGACGACGGGAGCCGGCCCGGGCGCGGCGGCCCTGAACGCCCGGGCCGCATCCCGCGACTGCCGCTCGTGCACCACGGCCATCAGGAACGCGGCGGCCGGCACCCCGGCCGGCGGCGGCGTCCCGGTCCGCGTCACCACGTCGTCCGCGAGCCGCGCCGCCATCGCGGCGCCCGTCTGCGGGTCGAGCTGGTTCATTCGCGTCAGGTACTGGCGTATCGCCAGCCACAGCCCGTCCGGCACCGCCGAGAGATCCAGCCCGGTGAACCGCCCGGCCAGCCACGGCGGCGGCGGAGGCACCGGCATCACCCGCGCCCCCGGCACCCGCTCCCGGATCACCAGCGTCCCCGCGAACACGTCCCCGAGCCGCCGCCCGCGCTCCGACACCAGCGAGGCGATGCAGGCCACGGTCCCGACGGTCAGCAGCAGCTCCACGACCCCCATCGCCCCGCGCACCAGCGCGTGCCGGAACCGGATCGGCCCGCCGTCCTCCCGCACCACTCGCAGCCCGCAGGCGAGCTTGCCCAGCGAACGTCCATGGGTCAGCGTCTCCACGGCTATCGGCACGCCGACCAGCACCAGCAGGACGCTCGCCACCGTCACGGCGGCCTGGGCGGCCTCGTCCAGATCGGCCGACGCGACGGTCAGTCCGATGGAGACGACCAGGTAGCCGCCGACGTACACGGCCAGGTCGAGCAGGATCGCCAAGGCCCGGCTCGGCAGTCTCGCCGGCCGCAAGCCCAGGACGACCGCGTCGCCCGTCACCAGATCACTCACCGAGTGCACCTTTCCCCGACCTGACCCGCCCCTGTGCGTTCCAGTCTGCCAAGCTGACCACAGGAGAAGTAAGCCGAATCAGGCGGCCTGGGGCAGGGGAGCGGTAACCGGATGGATCTCGACGTCTTCGTGGCGGCCCACCAGGCGCAATGGGCCCGCCTGGAGCAGCTCCTCGGCCGCGGCCGGCGGCTCACCGGGGCGGAGGCCGACGAACTCGTCGCTCTCTACCAGCGCACCTCCACCCACCTCTCCCTGATCCAGTCGAGCGCGCCCGACCCGATGCTCACGGGCCGCCTCACCCAGCTCGTCGCCCGCGCCCGCGCCACGGTGACGGGAACCCGCCGCGCCGGCTGGCGCGACGCCGCCCGCTTCTTCACCGAGGGCTTCCCGGCCGCCGTCTACCGCAGCCGCCGCTGGTGGATACCCACCGCCCTGCTCTCGACGGCGCTCGGCGTGCTCATCGGCTGGTGGATAGCCACCCACCCGGAGGTCCAGGCCGCCATCGGCGCCCCGGCGGAGCTCAAGGCGCTCACCAAGCCGGGCGGTGAGTACGAGACGTACTACTCCAGCCACCCGGCGGCCTCCTTCGCCGCCCAGGTCTGGACGAACAACGCCCAGGCGGCGGCGGTCTGCCTGGTCCTGGGCGCGTTCCTGGGTCTGCCGGTGCTCTGGATCCTCTTCCTGAACATGGCCAACCTCGGCGTCGGCCTCGGCCTGATGACCTCGGCCGGCCGTCTCGACGTCTTCCTCGGCCTGATCCTCCCGCACGGCCTCCTCGAACTGACGGCTGTGTTCGTCGCCGCCGGCACGGGCCTGCGGCTGGGCTGGACGGTCATCGACCCCGGCCCCCGCACCCGCCGGACAGCCCTCGCGGAACAGGGCCGCGCCGCTCTCGGCATGGCCATCGGCCTGGCGGCGGTGCTGTTCGTCTCCGGCGTCATCGAGGGCTTCGTGACCCCGTCCGGCCTCCCGACCTGGGCCCGGATCGCGATCGGCGTCGTCGCAGAGGCCGTCTTCCTCGTCTACGTCTACGTCCTGGGCGGCCGCGCCTCCCGGGCGGGCGAGGTGGGCGACGTGGAGGCAGCCGACCAGACGGCGACGCTGCCGACGGCAGCATGATGTGCGCGAGGGCCGACGGAGCTGCTAGTCTCCTGGTCGTTCCGCAGAAGCTGTTGACACAGCCGCTGTGGGGAGGTAGATTTTAACGGTTGCCTGGAGGGGACACCTCCGGCGGCTGGTTGACATCTCTCTCGCGCCCCCAGGAATTGAATTCCATGGGCGCACATTCGACTCTTCATTCGAGACCGAGCCGGTTAAATCCGGTGGAAAACCTCTGATAGAGTCGGACTCGCCGGAAAGGGAAAACGCGAAAGCGAAGCACCTGGAAAGCACCGAGGAAATCGGACACGAAAGAGTCTGATAGAGTC
>NZ_JBSFTP010000166.1:0-3633 GCF_053591315.1 Streptomyces sp. NPDC003042 | reverse complement strand
CACCATAAAACAACCACTCGACGACAAACATTTATACATTATTCGACGACTCTAAACTCTCGAGCGCGCCGCCCCCGCCCCCCCGCCGGGCCGCCGGGGGGGGGGGGGCCCCCCCCACGGCGGGGGGAGTCAGACGTCCGTGATGCGCAGGCCCGCGTGGGCCTTGTAGCGGCGGTTGGTGGAGATCAGGTTGGCGACCATCGCCTCGACCTGGTGGGCGTTTCGCAGGCGGCCCGCGAAGACACCGCGCATGCCCGGAATGCGGTCCGCGAGGGCCTGGACCAGGTCGGTGTCGGCGCGGGATTCGCCGAGGACCATCACGTCGGTGTCGATCTCCTCCACCGAGGCGTCCTGGAGCAGGACCGCCGAGAGGTGGTGGAAGGCCGCCGTGACGCGGGAGTCCGGGAGCAGGGCGGCGGCCTGCTGGGCGGCGCTGCCCTCTTCGACGTGGAGGGCGTACGCGCCCTGCTTGTCGAAGCCCAGCGGGTTGACGCAGTCCACCACGAGCTTGCCCGCGAGGTCCTCGCGGAGCGCCTCCAGGGTCTTGGCGTGGCCCTCCCACGGCACCGCGATGATCACGATGTCGCTGCGTCGCGCGCACTCGGCGTTGTCGGCGCCCTCGACGCCGAGCCCCAGTTCCCCGGCCGCGGTCCGCGCCCGGTCGGCGGCGCGGGAGCCGATGATCACCTTCTGGCCGGCCCGGGCGAGCCGGTAGGCCAGGCCGCGGCCCTGGTCGCCGGTGCCGCCGAGGACGCCGACGACGAGGCCGGAGACGTCCGGCAGGTCCCAGGGGTCCTTGGCCGGCGGCTTCTGCGTGCTGTCTGAGGAAGTCATGGGGGCGAGCGTACTGCCGAGTACCTTGTGCGCTGAAGGGCAGGGAAGCGCTCCCGTATGTCCCTTCCATGGTGCAGGATGCCGGTATGGATGCAGTGAGGGTCGCGCTGCTGCGCGAGGTGCTCGCCGGTACGCAGTGGCCGAGTGACGCCCGCCGCTTCGCCGGCTCGCTGCGGCGTTCCGTGGTGCCCTCGGGTTCGGCCGGCAGTCTGCTGCTGGTGGGGACCGCGCAGTACGAGCCCTGGCACCTGGCGGCGCACCTGGTGGACGAGGCCGCCTGGTCGGGGCTGCCGGAGTTGGCACCGACCCTCGTACGTCACCACGTGCGCCCCGGTGAGCCGCCGCACCTCTCGGTCGGGCTGAGCCGGCTGGAGGCGGCCCGGCGCGGGCACACGCTGCTGGTGGTGGCGCCGAAGGAACCGGGCGAGGGGCTGCTGGAGCGGGTCCACGACGCCCGGCGCGCGGGCGCGACCGTACTGTCGCTCGACGGCGGGGATCCGGATCTGGGCACGCTCGCGCACGACGCGCTGTCGGTGCCGGACACCACCGCCGCGCTGGACCTGGACACCGTGCAGCACCTGGTCAGCGCGGCGGCCGGGGAGAACACCCTGCCGACGCGGCGCGGGCCGAGGCGGCTGCGGGACCGGCTGGCACGGCTGGCCGATCAGCTGACGGCGCCGCCGCCCAGCCGCTGGTAGGAGGCCAGGGGGCCTACGGCGTCGCGCCGCCCTCGTCCGCCGCATCCGCCTCGTCGGGCCTGTCGTTCCACTTGGGGTCGTTCTGCCATTCGAGATTGCGTTCCTGCGCCGTCTCCATGGCCCGGTTCGCTTCCTCGCGGCTCTCATAGGGGCCGAAACGGTCCTTGGCCGGACACTCGGGACCTTCCTCGACCTTCTTGTGGACGAGGCAGTAGTACCACTCGCCCGGTTTGCCCACCTGGCGCTTCTTGAACAGGGCCATCGTCGTCTGGCTCCTCTCGATGCCGCTCTCTGCCGCCATGCTGCCCCATCCCCGCTGGATACACTCGCTTGCATGTCTGGCCAGTCGCTGCTCGTACCAGGCGAGCTCTCTCCCGTCCGTCCCGTTCCCGGAAACATCCGCCGGCCCGAGTACGTGGGCAAGCCCGCGCCCGCTCCCTACACCGGACCGGAGGTGCAGTCGGCCGAGGTCGTCGAAGCCATGCGCCTCGCCGGCCGGATCGCCGCCCGGGCGATGGAAGAGGCCGCCAAGCTCATCGCCCCGGGGGTGACCACCGACGAGCTGGACCGGGTCGCGCACGAGTACATGTGCGACCACGGCGCCTACCCCTCGACGCTGGGCTACCGGGGCTTCCCCAAGTCGCTGTGCTCCTCGCTCAACGAGGTCATCTGCCACGGCATCCCCGACTCGACCGTCCTGCGGGACGGCGACATCGTGAACCTCGACGTCACCGCGTACATCGGCGGGGTGCACGGCGACAACAACGCCACCTACCTGTGCGGCGAGGTCGACGAGGAGTCGCGGCTGCTCGTGGAGCGCACCCGCGAGGCCCTGAACCGGGCCATCAAGGCGGTCAAGCCGGGCCGCCAGATCAACATCATCGGCCGGGTCATCGAGTCGTACGCGAAGCGCTTCGGCTACGGAGTGGTCCGGGACTTCACCGGGCACGGCATCAACTCGTCCTTCCACTCCGGCCTGATCATCCCGCACTACGACAGCCCGCACGCCACCACCGTCATCGAGCCCGGCATGACCTTCACCATCGAGCCGATGCTGACGCTGGGCACCCACGAGTACGACATGTGGGACGACGGCTGGACGGTCGTCACGAAGGACCGCAAGCGGACCGCGCAGTTCGAACACACGCTGGTGGTGACCGACACGGGGGCGGAGATCCTCACCCTGCCCTAGGGACGGGACGCGCCGTGGGGCCTGCCGCGGGATCCGCCGTGGGGATTTTTTACCGACAAGGCGTCGGTAACACATTGACTTAGGTATGCCTAAGTAGGAAGATCGGGTGTGGCGGCGACGTCGCCACGCCCGATTCCTCTTCTTGGGAGGTCCGCCTTGGACGCCTTCTCCACGGTGATCCGCGTTGCGTCGCACGAGCAGCACACCGAAGCCGAGACCTCGACGTTCATGAGCGACCTGCTCGGGGGGCGGCTCGGGGTGGACGCGTACACCCGTTACACCGAACAGCTCTGGTTCGTGTACCGGGCGCTGGAGGACGCTGCCGACTCCCTCCGGGACGACCCGGTCGCGGGACCGTTCATCCAGCCCGAGCTGATGCGCGTCGCGGAGATCGAGCGCGACATGGCGCACCTGCGCGGGCCGCATTGGCGCGAGACGCTGGTGGCGCTGCCCGCGACCGAGGCGTACGCCGCCCGCGTCGCCGAATGCGCGGCCTCCTGGCCGGGCGGGTACGTCGCCCACCACTACACCCGCTACCTGGGCGACCTCTCGGGCGGCCAGATCATCCGCGACAAGGCGGAGCGCACCTGGGGCTTCGACCGCAAGGGCGACGGCGTGCGGTTCTACGTCTTCGCGGACATCTCCAACCCGGCCGCCTTCAAGCGGACCTACCGCGAGCTGCTGGACGCGATCGCCGCGGACGACCTGGAGAAGCAGCGCATCATCGACGAGTGCAAGCGCGCCTTCGACTTCAACGGCGCGGTCTTCCGCGAGCTGGGCGAGCAGTTCCCGCTCAGCGCCTGACCCTCGGGGGGCTCGGGGGGCTACGGCGAAGGGTCGGGCCGGGGGGGGGGGGGGGGCGGGGGGGCCCGGCGGGCGGGCGAAGCCCACACACCGCGCGATCGGGAG
>NZ_JBSFTP010000165.1:0-3698 GCF_053591315.1 Streptomyces sp. NPDC003042 | reverse complement strand
GGTCGCGTCCGTGCGGACGCGACCACACCCCGATTCTTTGTTCAGTGCTCCAGCAGGTGCTTCAGCTTCTCCTCGTTGCGGGGCATCTCCTTGCGGGCGAACGGCTTGACCATGAGCGGGACCAGGGCCCGGCCGATGCCGTGGGCCTCGAAGTCCAGGTCCAGCGTCACGCGGGAGCGCGTGCCGTCGTCGAGGGGCTCGATGGTGCCGTGCAGGTCGGGCCGTACCGGCCCGTCGACGCCGTGCAGGTGCCAGCTCCTCGGCGGGTCGAGCTCCCTGACCTCCATCGTCGTGCGGAACTCCCGCCTGCCGATGCGTCGGGTGACCTTGACCCGGGAACCGACGTGGACGGGCGCGTCACCCAGCGGGGTGGCGGATACGGCGCTGTCCTGCCACTCCGGCAGATGCGTCGCATCCGTCACGTAGGAGTAGACCTCTGCGGGACTGCGGGAAATCTCGATGGTTTCTCTGATCGCGGACATGGTGACCCCTTACGGTCCCCTGATGTTCCCCTCTGCCCACGCTACTCCGCAGGTCAGGCAGCGGCGCGGCGCTTGCGGGCGGACATCAGCGCGTAGAGCGGGACGCCCGCGAAGAGGAACAGGACGCCCTGGTAGACGGCCGCGTAGCCGGAGCCCGCCACCAGCCACATCGAGAAGGCGAAGGCCAGGCAGGCGAGCGCGGCGTCACGGACCAGCCGGCCCCGCCGGACCCGCTCGGACTGGCCCGAGGCGAGGAAGTAGAGCTGCGCGGCGGTGGAGAGCAGGTAGGGGACGGTCGCCGTGAAGGTGGTGACCAGCACCAGGATCTCGAAGACGCCCTCGGAGCCGGCGGTGTAGTTGTAGAGGGTCAGGCCGGAGGCCAGCACGACCGTGACGAGGACGCCGACCACCGGGACGCCGCGCCTCTTCGTCTCGAAGACCTTCGGGAAGAGCCCGTCCTTGGCCGCGGCGTACGGGGTCTGCGCGCTGAGCAGGGTCCAGCCGTTGAGCGCGCCGACCATCGAGATCACGGCGGCGCCGGCGACGAGCGTGCCGCCCCAGGTTCCGCCGAACATAACGTTGACGGCGGCGCTGAAGGGGGCGTCGGAGGAGACCAGCTCCTCGTGCGCGACCAGGCCGAAGACGGCGAGCGTGCCCAGCAGGTAGACGACGGCGGCGCCCGTGGTGCCCAGGATCGTGGCGCGGCCGACATTGCGGGCCGGGTCGCGGACCTCGCCCGCGCTGACGGCGGCGGACTCCACGCCCAGGTAGCTGAAGAGCAGGATCGCGGCGGAGGCGGAGACGGCGCCGACCGGACTGTGGTCCGTGGCCTGGAAGGGGCCGAGGTTCGCCGGGTCGAAGAAGAACAGTCCGCCCACGGCCACCAGCAGCAGCGGGGCCAGCTTCAGCACGGTCGCGACGAGCTGGACCGCTCCCACGTAGCGGGTGCCGGCCAGGTTGGCGAGCGCCGGCAGCCACTGCACCGCGAGGGCGGCGAGGCACATGGACCACTTGTGCGCCCCGACCGCCGGGAAGAGGACCGCGAGGTAGCCGACGGCCGCCACCGCGAGGGCGGCGTTGGAGACCCAGGTGGTGATCCAGTAGCTGTACGCGGCGAGGAAGCCGGCGAAGTCACCGAAGGCGGCGCGGACGTAGACGTACGGACCGCCGGTCTGCGGATGCCGCTCGGCGAGGCGGCCGAAGACGAGGGCGAGGGCGATCGCGCCCAGGGTCAGGACGACGAAGGCGAGGAGGCTGATGGTGCCGAAGGGGGCCACCGAGGCGGGGAGCAGGAAGATCCCGCCGCCGATGATGTTGCCCATGACCAGGCAGACGGCTATCGGGAGGCCGAAACGGCGGGCGTGCGGACCGCCGCCCTCCCGGTCGGCGGGGCCGACTGCCTCGGCGGGGCCGGTGGCCTGGGGGCCGGTGGCCTCGGTGGGCAGGGCTGCGGTGCTGGTCATCGGTGGTGCGCCTCTGGATGTCTCACATGGTGGGCAGGTCGACCCATGGTCGACCAGCGTGAAGACCGCACCAAATCACCGGGTTTCGTCCGGTGCGGGCACCCCTGCGGAAGGAAAGGCTCCGCCTGCGGCGGCCTCCCGCAGGGGATCCTCCAGGGGCACCTGCGGGCCGTCCGCCTCGTGCAGCCAGCGGCGCAGCACGGCGTGCACCGCCTCCGCGCCCACCAGCTCCGGGCCCGGATCCGAGAGGTCCGTGGGCCACATCAGGAACGCGTGCCCCTGCTCCCCGCCCAGTCCGCCGTGCGAACCGATCTGCTCCTCGAAGGCGTGCACGGACCCGCTCGACGGGTCGTAGGCCGAATTCACCATGATGTCCGGCACGTGCGGGAAGGAGTCCGTCCGGCGGACCGCCTCGGCCGCGCCCGGGCCGAAGGGCGCCAGGAGTTCCTCCGCCGCTCCGGGCACGTCCAGCCGCGCGGCCGCGCCGTCCGGGCCCAGCACCTCCCCGTCGACGAGCAGGAAGCCCACGCCCGGATGGTTGGCCAGGGTGGGCAGCAGGGCGGGGTGCGCACGCTCGATGCGCCGGCGCGAGGCCCGGCCGGGTACGTCGGGGAAGGAGATCAGCCCGAGGTTGCCCGAGGACAGCACCACGGGGTCGGGTCCCGGTACCGGGTGAGCCTCCTCGTCCTCCTCCTCCACCGGCCGGTGCAGTGCGGCCAGCACGGCCGCGCGGGCCTCGGCGCCGCTGTGGGTGCGGCCGGCGCGGCGGGAGACCGGCAGTCCGCAGCCGGCCCGGACCAGATCCTTCAGGGTGAGTCCGTAGCGGGCCAGGAAGGTCTCCCCCGGGCTCTGGCCGTGGTCGGACAGGAGGACGAAGCGGTAGGCGCGCGGGGCGTGCTCGGCGACCCGGGCGATCAGCGCGAGGCTTCGGTCCAGGCGGGCCAGCACCTGGTCGGTGTCCCGGCCGTGGGGGCCGGAGTGGTGCGCGACCTCGTCGTACGCGACGAGGTCCGCGTAGATGGCGGTACGGCCCGCGAGCATGTCACCGATCACCGCTGCCACTACAACGTCACGTTCCACCACGGTGGCGAAGGCCCGGATCAGCGGGTACAGCCCGCCGCGCGCCACCCGCGGCAGCTCCTTGCGGGCCCGCGAGCGCAGCGACTGGACGATCTCGCGGCCCACCTCGGCGACGAACGACAGCGCGGTGCGCACCGCGTTGGCGGGGTCGGAGAAGTACACGAAGTAGCCCGCGCGGGAGCGGTTGGCCCGGTCGCGCCGGGCCGAGACCGACAGCACCAGCGCCAGTTGGTCGGCGCCGCCGCTGAACAGGTTGCCCCGGCTCGCGCCGTCGAGGCTGAGCAGCCCCCTGTCGCCGGTGCGCCGGACGGCGCGGCGCTGGAGTTCGGCAGAGCTTCTGGGCCTGTTGCAGACCATCACCTCGCCGGAGTCCTTCTCGTACCAGCGGAAGGCCGGCACGTCGAAGTTGGAGCCGTGCAGGATGCCGAGCTGGCTGGCGCCCGTCTGACTGGACCAGTCCGTACGCCAGGACGCCACCCGGTGGCTGTTCTCCAGCCAGAGCGCGACCGTCGGCATCAGCCCGTCGGCCGCCGCGCGGCGCAGCGCCTCGTATCCGACGCCGTCGAGCTGGAGGAAGACCGCCCCGGGGGACGCCTCGCCCGCGCGGGGCGCGCCCTGTGGCTGCTGCATCCCCTGGTCACCCTCCTCGTGGTCGTCGGCACGGCCAACCACT
>NZ_JBSFTP010000164.1:0-4325 GCF_053591315.1 Streptomyces sp. NPDC003042 | reverse complement strand
ACCTGCTCAAGCCGATCCGGCAGCTGATCGAGTCGGTCAACGACACCCTCAAAGGCCAGCTGGACCTCGAACGCCACGGAGCCAGGACCCCAGCCGGAGTCCTGGCCCGCGTCGGACAACGCATCCTCACCCTGACCGCAGCCATCTGGCACAACCGGACCAACGGCACAGCCATCACACGATCACTCATCGCCTACGACCACTGACGAAGACTTCGGACTTACTCGTCTAGCTGTGTCCGAGGCTGTTTCCCGCGCCAGGTCGACGCCATCCGTACGGCATGCGGCATCGACGCGCATGTGACAGGGCCTCAGCGCCCTGCCGCCCCGTCCCACTTCACCCATCGGAAGGACTTCGCTGGTGCTCTCACGCGCCCGCCGACTCATCGTTGCCGCCGCCGTGGTTTTCACCTCGTTCGGCGAGTCGCCGACCACCCCTCGGACGGTACAGAGCAGGAACGGCCAGTTGCCGACTCGGTCTACGCCGGCGTTGGCGGCTACCCACTGCCGTAAGACGCGCTGTCGGGGGTCCGTCCGATAGAGGGAGGCCCTCCAAACGGCTGTGGTCCCTCACCCGTTCGGCTGCCCTGGACACCGTTCGTTCTGGGTGGTGAAGCAGGCGGGTGGCGGCACTGCTCGAACGCTCCAGACCGGTGACGGTCACAGGCCGTCGTCACCCATTCAGGCAGCCGTTGCAGTGGGGACTGGCCGTGGTCGAGCCGCTGCCATCCACCCAGCCGTCCGCGTGGTCGCAGGCGATGACCGCTGGGTACTGCCCCGTGTCCGCGTGCACCACATCGACCTGTCGCGGCGTCCCGTCAAAGTCGTCACGGTGGCCGTCGGTGCGGCTGTACCCGGCGTAGTAGCCGACCATGACCCGCTCTCCGTCACTACGGTTGGGCGGGCGCCCCAGCCAGTTCAATGCGTTGCGCCCCGGGAGACATGCCAGGGTCAGCGGGGACAACCGTGTGCGCTGCTGCGGGGCCGGACACGGCCATGTGGCTGAAGTCAGGTAGTTGATGGTGTGCCGAAGCCCCTAGCCTCGATCTCTCGTGACGGGTCGTCGTCGGATTCGCTGGCGGCCCGTTTCGGTTTGTCGGGCCGGTGATGGCAGGGCGGTGGCGGAGAACAGGTGGAGCCGTAGTCTGCGAGGCTCCCAGTGCTGGGGCTTGCCGCCCAGGGCGAGCATCGGCAGCCACGGCCCACGCGAGTGGATCAACTGGCTCGCGGCCTCGGAGGAGATGCTCCACAAGCATCACTTCACCTACCGGCGAGACGGCGGCACCGACGAGCGGACCAACCTTCGCCTCGTGCATTCCGAATGCCGTCGCCAGCACCACACTGGCGACGGCGAACGAACCACATGACCTTGCTGACCTGCGAAGGCCTCGCGGCATGCTTGAGAGGCGGGTATCGCTGGCGGCGATCCATGCGTCAGCCACGGAGCCAGAGGTAGGTGGGATCCTCTGTGATCTTCACCTGATGCGGGGCGTCTCGGGGGAAGGTCCAGATGCGGCCTGCGGTGCTGGTGGCGGTCACCGAGGTCGCGTCCAAGGTGACCTCGGTGAACGGGTTGGAGGAGCAGGAGACTGCCAGCCACTCCAAGGTGCCTTCGTCGTCGTCCCGGGTCAGGGCGACCCAGCCGATACTCCCGTGGTCCAGTGCCTCGCCGCTCAGGGCACGGCTTCCGAGGTAGGTGCACGAGGCGTGTGTCAAGTCGATGTCCGTCCAGTCGCTGGGGGTCCACGCGGTGGCTCGCAAGAGCTCCCACCACTGCCAGTCCTCGGCCCGGGGGTCATCCCGTCGGTCGTGCGGGGAGAACCGCATAAGCGTCATCACTGACAGCGAGCCGTCGGAGAACACGATGAAGTCGCCGTAGGGCGCCTCGCGGGCACTCCAACGTGCATGTACCTGGCCAGCGTCGGGTATCGCTTCGAAGGAACTCACGCCCACCATGATGACAGCGAGGGCGGATTGCGGAGCGGACGGCCTCAGGACGGTAAGAGGCTCTCTCAGTGGGTCATCGGATGCGGGGCTTCGTGGGCGGGTGTCCCAGCGACAGAGGGGCCAGGCGCGTCGGATCAGGCAGCCGACGGTGGTGATCGTGCTGGCCAGGGCGATGAAGAACTCGATGGAGGCTCTTCGTCGCTCGGTGCAGCGGCGGAGCCTGCCGAAGTTGTTCATCCAGGAGTTCGTGCGCTCGACCACCCGGCGTCCCCGGCCGGGATCGGGTCTCCGTACCACGCTCGGCGAACTGACCGACGATCCCTCTGGCCTCCAGGCCAAGGTGGACCATGCTGTAGTCGTACCCGGCGTCCGGGCTCAGTCGCGGGTGCTCGGGCAGCGGCCCCAGGGCTTCTTCCAGGCCGGTGAAGCGGTCGGGGTGGCGGGCAGCAGCGTGTGGTCGCGGACTCACACCAGGCGGCCGTGCTCGCCTTGTTCGGCCGCCAATGCCTTGGCCTGCTCGGTGGTGCGCGGGGTCATGTCGGCCAGCCCTACGGTCAACTCGCGGGTGAGGTGCTCCACCGCAGCCGGGTCAGGACCGAGGCCGGCGTGCTCGAAAGCTTCCTTGGCAGCCTTCTCGACGTCACGACCCGCCTTCCACGAGGCGAGCTTGCCGCCGCTGAAGGTGGCGTCGTCGCGGATCACCGCACTGGCCAGGATGCGCAGCGTCGCCGAGGCTGCGGCTGCAGCCGGACGCGAACTTACGGGCGGAAGCGGGCCGCGTAAGATCCTCTGCCCGGGGCTGACGGTGTGCTCCGTGTAGCGGCGGCGTCGACGGACTCGTCGCGCGCGGCCTTCGCCGTCTCTCGGGCCGCCGTCAGCTCAGTGTCAGCCTCCGCGTAGGAGATGGCGTACGCCGCGGCCGGTGCCAGGCCGGTTGCCGCATCAGGCTGCCGAGTTCGAAAGGGCCCCATCTGGTCAGGCCGGGGCAGTCTCGCGGGTCGGTGCTCCTGGTGCCGGGCTGGAGGAAGCAGCACGTCGGGGTTCCCTGTGGCGGACCTTGACGGCGCCTTGGTCGAGCCCCGGGTCCGTCACCTGGTAACGGTGGGGCGCGTACCGGTCCCGGGGCTTGGGCTCCGAGAGATTCATCAGCCAGTCGTTCGCGGTGGGAGGCTCGTCAGCGTCGCCCTCGGCCATGGGGCGGGCGAAGCGGATCAGTCCGAACGGGGCGGCTGCGAATCGTCCGCCGGCCACCGGGGCCGCGTCAGCGGCGGACGCTGGATGAATGGGACGCCACCGACGCCCAGCGGGGCGCCGTGGGCAGGTCGAGCAGTTCTGGGTCGTGTCCGAGCCGCATCAGGACGGGCGGCAGGTGACCGGCGGTGAGCCCTGCCTCAGGGCCGGCTATGCGCCGACGACGATCAATCACAGCCCCGTGAACGATCTCGAGCTGATGCCCCCTGGAAGGCGTCGGGACGCTGTGTTTCGGCATGCGTATCACTGAGGTCGCCGCAGTGCTGCCGGGCATGACCGAACTGCGCCGGTTCCAGGCTGACCCCTCGTTTCGGGAGCCTCGGCGTGGAGTTCGGCACGGGGTGTGCGGAGCCTGCCGTGTATGCCTACTCCATCGACGGCCGGTTGTTCTGCGTCGCGGTCGACGCGGTCCACGGGCCCCAGGTGACGCTCTGGGCGGTGCTCGATGTGCCCTACGGTCCGCAGGGGAACCCTGGAGTCAACGGGCTCGGTCTGGTGGTCCGTGTGCAGGAGGTTGCCAGCGGCGTGGTGACCCGGCCGGTCATGGTGGGCCGTCTGTGGCCCCATCCCGGTGAAACGGGATCCTGGCCCCCGCCCGGCCACAAGACACACTGAGACAGCTGGCAAGCTCCTTTTACGGCCCTCCGGGCAGAGCCAAATTCAACGCGTCAGGGGTGTTCTGCCCGATCGGCCGGGGCAGCAGGAGAAGGACACAGCGAGGGCCCCGCGGTGCGGGGCCCTCGCTGTGCGGTTAGGCGGTGGCGTTCTGTAGGCAGGTCTTCAGGGTGGCGCGGGCGGCCCTCACTTACCGAGCTTCGCCTTCAGGTCCTCCTTGAGCTGCTTCTTGATCACCTGCTTGTCGACCTTGTTCACGGTCCCGCCCGTACCCGTGCCGTCTCCGCCCACCGCGGTGGCGTCACCCTGGTTGATGGCGTCGGCACTGGCGTTACCACCGGTGGCGTTACCCGTGTTGATCTCGCACTTGCCCTTGCACTCGCCGACACCGGAATTGGCGTTGCCGCCGGTGGCTTCGCCGCCCACCGTGGTGTTCTCGGCATTGGCGTCGCCGCCGGTACCGATGCCGTCGGCGCTGTCGGCAGGGAGGAGGGTGACGGCCTGCTGCGGGAC
>NZ_JBSFTP010000163.1:0-4592 GCF_053591315.1 Streptomyces sp. NPDC003042 | reverse complement strand
CCACGTCCACCGGGGCGGAACCGGAGTACAGGCGGCCGGTCATCGTCTTCGGCGCCGTCACCGGAACCCCGAGGCCCCCCCGGCCGGGGGGTGGGCGGGACCTCAGGACACGGTCCGGACGGTCAGACGGTCAGACGGTCAGCAGCAGCTTGCCCACGTGGGTGCTCGACTCCATCACGCGGTGGGCCTCGGCCGCCTGCGCCATGGGGAACGTCGCGTGCACCACCGGGCGGACCCGGCCCGCCGCGATGAGCGGCCACACGTGTTCCCGTACCGCCGCGATGATGGCGGCCTTCTCCTCCAGCGGCCGGCTCCGCAGGGACGTCGCGGTGATCGCCGCCCGCTTGGCCAGCAGCGTGCCCAGGTCCAGTTCGGCCTTGACGCCGCCCTGGAGCCCGATCACCGCGAGCCGCCCGTTCACGGCCAGCGCGGCCAGATTCCGCGTCAGGTACTTCGCGCCGATGATGTCCAGGATCACGTCCGCCCCGGCGCCGCCCGTGGCGGCCTTCAGCTCCTCCACGAAGTCCTGTTCGCGGTAGTCGATGAGGACGTCCGCGCCGAGCTCCGCGCAGCGCGCCAGCTTCTCCTCGCCGCCCGCCGTCACCGCCACCCGCGCGCCGACCGCCTTCCCCAGCTGGATCGCCATCGTGCCGATCCCGCTGGATCCGCCGTGCACCAGCAGGGTCTCGGCGGGCCGTAGCCCCGCCACCATGAAGACGTTGGACCACACCGTCGCGACCACCTCCGGCAGCGCGGCCGCCGTCACCAGGTCCACGCCCCGCGGGACGGGCAGCAGCTGGCCGGCCGGGACGGCCACCCGCTGCGCGTAGCCGCCGCCGGCCAGCAGCGCGCACACCTCGTCGCCCACCGACCAGCCGGACACCCCGGGCCCGAGCGCGGCGATGCGCCCCGAGCACTCCAGGCCGGGATGGGGCGAGGAGCCGGGCGGAGGATCGTAGAACCCCCGCCGCTGAAGGATGTCGGCGCGGTTCACGGCGCTCGCCGCGACCTCGACGAGCACCTCCCCCTCGCCGGCCACCGGATCGGGTACGTCGGCCCAGACGAGGGCCTCGGGGCCGCCGGGCTGCTCGATGGTGATCGCATGCATGGCCCGGAGGCTACGCGAACGGGCCCGCGCCGCCCAGCACGGGCGCGAGCGGCGTTACTCGGCCGGGCCGAGGACCGCGTGCGGGCCCGCCGGCGGGACGGCGCGCACGATGGTGATCACGCGGTCCGTCAGCTGGAGCGGGCTCGCGTGCGGGTCGTCGTACGGCAGCAGCCGGTGGCCGCGCAGCACGCTCACGACCAGGTCGCCGGTCTCGCGCACGCTGCGGCCGGCCTCCGCCTTGGTGACGGGACGTTCGATCAGGTCCAGGCCGCTGCCCTGGTGGATCAGGTCCTCCAGCACGGTGCCCGCGCTCGGGCTGAGCACCGACAGGCCCAGCAGCCGTCCGGCCGCGCTCGCGCTCGTGATGACGGCGTCCGCGCCGGACTGGCTCAGCAGCGGCGCGTTCTCCTCCTCGCGGACGGCCGCGACGATCTTCGCGCCCCTGTTGAGCTGGCGGGCGGTCAGCGTCACCAGGACCGCCGTGTCGTCCCGCTGCGTCGCGATGATGATCTGACGGGCCTTCTGGAGTTCGGCGCGCAGCAGGACTTCGGAGCGGGTGGCGTCGCCCACGATGCCGGTGAAGCCCTCCGCGTTGGCCGTGTCGATCACCTTGGTGCTGGGATCGACGATGACGACCTGTTCCTTGGAGAGGCCCGTCGCCAGCAGCGTCTGCAGGGCCGAGCGGCCCTTGGTGCCGAAGCCGATGACGACCGTGTGCTCACGCAAGTTCTTCCTCCAGCGCTTCAGTCGCCATTCTTCCCTGGTGCGCTCGGTGAGGACTTCCAGGGTGGTGCCGACCAGGATGATCAGGAACAGCACGCGCAGCGGAGTGATCAGCAGGACGTTGACCAGCCGTGCGCTGTCGCTGTACGGGACGATGTCGCCGTAACCCGTCGTCGACAGGGTCACGGTGGCGTAGTAGACGCAGTCGAGGAAATCGACCTGTTCGTTGGCGTTGTCGTGGTAGCCCGCGCGGTCCATCCACACGATCAGGACCGTCAGGCACAGCACGAACAAGGCCATCAGCAGCCGCCTGCTGACCTGCCGCAGCGGCTGCTCGACCACACGTTTGGGCAGTTTGATGCGCCGGAAGACGAGTTTCTCGTCGGCGCCGCGCGCCATGGCGTCCTGGCCGTGAAGTTTCACGTGAAACATCCCCCCGAAGCCCAGGGCAGGTCGAGGATTTCCAGATCCTGCCCGGATCGTGCGCCGTGCGGCGGTACGACGGCCAGTGCGTCGGCGGCCGCCACCCCGCGCAGCATCGCCGGGCCGTTGTAGCGCAGCGGTACGGCGTGTTCGTCGGTCAGCAGCACCGGGACGAGCCGGGTGTCGTGCGGATGGCCGGGTACGTCGCCCTGGACCGGCGCCGTGTAGCGGGGGCGCTGGCGGCGCCCGGCGAGGGCGCGCAGCAGCGGCTCGGCGAGGGTCAGCAGCCCGGACACGGCGGCGAGCGGATTGCCGGGCAGGCCGACCAGGTGGCGCCCGTCGGCCCGTTCCCCGATCCGGGCCAGCAGCATCGGATGCCCCGGCCGCACGGCGACCCCGTCGACGAGCAGCTCGGCTCCCGCGCGGTGCAGTACGGGGTGCACGTGGTCGACGGGGCCGGAGGCGGTGCCGCCGGTGGTGATCAGCAGATCGGCGGTGGAACCGGTGACCGCTTCGAGCAGGGCCTCGGCCCCGGCCGGGTCGTCGCCGAGCCGCCGCACAGCGATGACCTCGGCGCCGAGCCGCTCCAGCCACGGGCCCAGCATGGGGCTCAGGGCGTCCCGGATCAGGCCGTCGTGCGGGCGGCCCTCGGTCAGCAGCTCGTCGCCGAGGACCAGGATCTCCACGCGGGGCCGGGGACGGGTGACGAGCTCGTCGTACCCGGCGGCCGCGGCCAGGCCGAGCACCGCCGGGGTGACGAGGGAGCCGGCGGGCAGCAGCAGATCGCCGGAACGGCACTCCTGGCCGCGCGGGCGGATGTCCTGGCCGGTACTCACCGACCGGTCGGCGTACAGCTGGGTGCCGGCCTCGCGGGCGTGCTCGCTGCGGATCACGGCGCTGGTGTCGGCGGGGATCCGCGCGCCGGTGGCGATCCGTACGGCCTCACCGTCCGCGAGGGCCGCCGGAGGCGCGGCTCCGGCCAGGATCCCGTCGCCGGTACGGACGGTCCAGGGGCCGGGGCCGGCGACCGCCCAGCCGTCCATGGCGGAGGTGTCGAAGGACGGGAGGTCGGTCAGGGCGTCGAGAGGCACGTCCAGCACCTCGCCGAGGGCATCCGCCAGGGGAACCCGGTGCGTGCGGCCCCGGACGCCGGAGCCGGCCCGGACGGCGCTCTCGCGGGCGCGCTGCCAGGGGGCGGCGCGGTGGGCCCCGCCGCCGCCGTCGGGGGTGCGGCTGACCAGGGCGAGGGCCTCGTCCAGGGCGCCGTCGGCGTCGGTACGGGTCATCCGGAGCCGGTCTCCTCGGAATCGGGGGTCTGCGGCGGCTGGGCCTCGGCGGCCTCTTCGTTTTCGGACTCGGCGGCCCAGCGCAGGGCCAGGGCGGCGGCCTTGCGGGACGCGTCGGCGACCGCTCGGGCGGGGTCGGCGCCGTCGGCCGCGGCTCGGGCGGCCGCGTAGCCGACGAGGAAGGTCGTCAGCGGGGCCGCGGGCCGGGCGACACCGTGGGCGGCGTCACGGGCGAGGTCGAGCAGGGTTTTGATGTCGACGTCGACATCGACGCCGAGCTCGTCCTTGGCGGCGGTGATCCATTGCTCCAGCACGGTCCCATGCTCCCTGATCCGGGCGCGGGCCGCCGCCAGGTCCTCCCAGGTGTCGCAGTCGAAGGAGGCGAGGGGCGCGGTGGCGGTGACCCTGGCGAGGTCCAGCTCGCGGGTGAGCGCGCGCAGCGGGAGCCCGCCCAGGTACCCGTGCTCGGTGGCCAGCAGGGCGATCTCGCGGCGCAGGGGCTCCGCGCGGTAGGCCGCGACGAGGGGCTGGTCCCGGCCGTCGGGGTCCTGGAGGACGGCGCCGTCCTTCCCGTCCTGGCCAGGCGTGGTGAGCAGCGTGTGGACCGTGTCCCGGTCCAGGAAGGGCAGATCGGCGGAGAGTACGAGGACCAGCTCGGCGGTCGTCGCACGCAGACCGGCGTGCAGTGCGGCCAGGGGGCCGCCGCCGGGCGGGTCCTCGCGGGTCCACAGGACCGGGCGGGTCGTCGGCCGGCGCGTGCCGACCACGACGGTGGTCGTGGCGCCGGCGCAGGCGTCCAGGACGCGGTCCAGGAGGGTGCGGCCGCCGACGTGCAGGCCGGGTTTGTCCGCCCCGCCGAGGCGGCGGGCGGCGCCGCCGGCCAGGACGATCGCGTCGTACGTCATGCCCTTGAGTATGCGGGGCCCGTGTTTCGGGCGAGGGCCCGGATGCGCCGTGGCCCTGCGGGGCGGTCGGGTGCCGCTGCGCGGGGCCTTCTCCCCGCCCCGCCCTTCCCCCGTTCCCCGGGCTCTGCCCGGACCCGCGCCTCAATC
>NZ_JBSFTP010000162.1:0-4723 GCF_053591315.1 Streptomyces sp. NPDC003042 | reverse complement strand
GTGGGCCGAGGTCCTGGAGACGGTGGCCGCGGATCCCGCGGCGCTCGCGGCGCTGCTGGAGAGGGAGGTCCAGTTCAGCGACCCTGCACCGCTACACGGGAAGCCGGATTCCTCCCCAGCCTGAAGGCCGGGGCATCCTCCGCTTACCAGGTGACCGGCTCCAGCGCGGGACCGGCACGGGCTCCGGTAAGGGGCGCCGGCGCCGGGCTCCCCCCGGCCCGCGGACTACGGGCCGGTACAGTGAGGCCGTCGTCAACACTTCCGTACGGGGGGAAGCCGGTGCGAATCCGGCGCTGACCCGCAACCGTGACCCGGCCCGCACCGCGCGGGACGGGGAGCCGGAATGCCCCGTACCGGAGGTGAGCGGCTCGTGCCGCCGGGTCCTCCGGCGGCCGGCACCGTCGAGGTAAACGGAGCCGGAGCCCGGTGCCTCGGTGTGCCTGCCTCCGTTCCCCAGCACGAGAGGCACCCGCCCCGCCATGAACGTTCGCCGCAGCGCCGCCGCGCTCGCCGCCTCCGCCGTGCTCTGCGTGGGCGCCGCCCCCGCAGCCCTCGCCACCCCCGCGGCCCTCACCGACACCCCGCCGCCCTCCCCCTCCGCGCCCCCGGTCGTCCCCTCGGGCCTCTTCGGCAAGGGGGACCCGACGTACGACGGGGTGTGGCGCCAGTCCTTCGCGCTGCTCGCCCAGGACACCGTCGGCGTCAAGCCCGCCCAGCAGGCCGTCGACTGGCTCGTCGGCCAGCAGTGCGCGAACGGCGCCTTCGCCTCCTTCCGCGCGGACACCGCGAAGGCCTGTGACGCGACGACCATGCTCGACACCAACGCCACCGCCGCGGCCGTGCAGGCGCTGAAGGCGCTGGGCGGCCAGGACGAGGCGGTCAAGAAGGCCGTGGCCTGGCTGAAGTCCGTCCAGAACGAGGACGGCGGCTGGAGCTTCGTCCCCGCCTCCCCCAGCGACGGCAACTCCACGTCCGTGGTGATCAGCGCCCTCGCCGTGGCGGGCGAGAAGCCGGCCGAGGTCCTGTCGAAGACCGGCAAGTCGGCGTACGCGGGCCTGCTCACCTTCCAGCTCGACTGCGCCGCCGAGCCCGCCTCCGACCGGGGTGCCTTCACCTACCAGCCGGCCGACGGCAAGCTCCTCGCGAACGCCGACGCCACGGCCGCCGCCGCTCTGGCCGGCCTCGGCAAGGGCGCGGTCGTCGCCCCCGCCGCCACGGGCACCCCGGCCACGGCGCCGGCCTGCCCCGCCGGCGCCGCCGACCCGGCCGTCGCCGCCCAGGGCGCGGCCGGCTACCTGGCCGAGGCCCTCAAGAAGGACGGCCACCTGACGGCCGTCACCCCCGGCGCCGACCAGCCGACCGCGGACGTCGGCAACACCGCTGACGCGGTCATCGCCCTGGCCGCGGCCGGACACCGGCAGTCGGCGGCGGGCGCGCTGGAGTGGCTCAAGGGCAACTCCGCGGAGTGGGCGAAGGGCAAGCCGGCCGCGCTGGGCACCCTGATCCTCACCGCGCACGCGACCGGCACCGACCCGAAGGCCTTCGGCTCCACCGACCTGGTGTCCGCGCTGAACGCGACCGGCCCCGCCCCGCAGGCCGCGGCGACCCCCGCGACCGGCGGCATGGTGAAGGGCGACAAGGACGACAAGGGCTCGGGCAGCCAGAACCTCGTCTGGATCATCGGCGCGGGCGCCGCCGCCGGCGTGGGCATCGGCTTCCTGCTGAGCGGCCGCCGCAAGAAGAACCAGAACCAGCTGTGAGCCGCCGCCGTCCGCCGGCCGCGTTCGCCTGCGCGGTCCTGGGCCTCGTACTGACCCTGCTCGCCGCCTCCCCGGCCCTGGCGGCGGGCTACCGCTACTGGTCGTTCTGGGACGGTACGGGCGGCCAGTGGGCGTACGCCACCCAGGGCCCGTCGACGACCCGCCCGGCGGACGGCGCCACCCTCGGCTTCCGCTTCGCGGTGAGCCAGGACGCGGCGGCCGAGGCGGCCCGGCCGCGCGCTGCCGCCGACTTCGAGGCCGTCTGCTCGGGCACCGTCCCGGTTCCCGGCAAGAAGCGGGTGGCCCTGGTCATCGACTTCGGCGTCCCCGCCGACGCCCCCGGCGGCGAGCACCCGCCGCAGGACGCCCCGCGCACGGCCTGTGCCCAGGTGGCCCCGCAGGCCACGGCCGCGGAGGCGCTGGCGGAGGTGGCGAAGCCGCTGCGCTACAACGGCGCGGCGCTGCTGTGCGGCATCTCGGCCTACCCGAGGACGAGCTGCGGCGAACCGATGGTGGACCGGGCCCCCGCGCCCTCCCCCTCCTCCTCCCCTTCTTCCGCTTCCTCCCCTTCTTCTTCCTCTTCCTCCGGCCCCTCCGCGGGCCTGCTCGCGGGCGTGGCGGCGATCGCCGCCCTGGCAGCGGCCGCCTTCTGGCAGTCCCGCCGCCGCAGGCGATGACGGTTCCCGCAGCCGCCGACGGCGCCCAGCCGCCCACGGGGGCCACCCGCACCTCTCCTACGACCCGCGCGGGTGGTGCGGGTGGCGCGGGTGGGGAACCGGCCCGGCCGCAGGCCGGGCGCACACCCCACGGCCCCGCAGCGACGCACGCGCCCCCGGCCCGCCCCGCCCCCGTCCGGCCCGCCGACACCGCGCACGGGCCGACGTACAAAAAGAGCAGGCCCTGGCACGCACCGGCGGCAGGCCGCGGCAACGCCCTGCACGCGGGAGCCTGGTGGCTCTGGGCCCTCGGGCTCGCCACCGCCGCCTCCCGCACCACCAATCCCCTCCTCCTCGGGCTGATCATCGGCGTCGCCGGATACGTGGTGGCGGCCCGCCGCACGGACGCGCCCTGGGCCCGGTCCTACGGCGCCTTCCTCAAGCTCGGCCTCTTCGTCATCGGCCTGCGCCTGGTCTTCTCCATGCTCCTCGGCTCCCCCATCCCCGGCGCGCACACCCTCTTCACGCTCCCCGAGGTCCCGCTCCCGGACTGGACGCAGGGCATCCGCATCGGCGGCCGGGTCAGCGCCGAGCAGCTCGTCTTCGCCTTCTACGACGGCGCCAAACTCGCCACCCTGCTGATCTGCGTCGGCGCCGCCAACGCCCTTGCCAATCCGGCCCGGCTTCTGAAGTCCCTGCCCGCCGCGCTCTACGAGGCGGGCGTGGCCGTGGTCGTCGCCATGACCTTCGCGCCGAACATGGTCGCCGACGTCGTCCGCCTGCGGACCGCCCGCCGCCTGCGCGGGCGCCCCACCGGCGGCATCAAGGCGATCCTCCAGATCGGCCTGCCGGTGCTGGAGGGCGCTCTCGAACGCTCGGTGGCCGTCGCCGCCTCGATGGACGCGCGCGGCTACGGCCGTACGGCGCAGGTGCCGCCCGCCGTCCGGCACACCACCAACGTGCTCACCCTCGGCGGACTGCTCGGCATGTGCGCGGGCACGTACGGACTGCTCGCCGCCGAGGGCGGCGCGTACGGGCTCCCCGTGCTCGGCATCGGCCTGGTCCTGGCCCTCGCGGGCCTGCGGCTCGGCGGGCGGCGCAGCATCCGGACCCGCTACCGGCCGGACCGGTGGGGGGTGCGGGCCTGGCTGGTCGCCGGTTCGGGGGCGGCGGTCGCGGCCCTGCTGATCCACGCGGGCACGCTCGACCCGGAGGGCCTGCGGCCCGGCGTGGTCCCACTCGTGGCGCCCACCCTCCCGCTGTGGCCGGCGGTCGCCCTCCTGATCGGCCTGCTCCCCGCCTTCGTGGCACCCGTACCGCCCAAGGAGTCCACGCGGTGATCCGCTTCGAGCAGGTTTCGGTGACCTACGAGGGCGCCGCGCAGCCCTGCCTGCGCGACGCCGACTTCGTCGTCCCCGAGGGCGAACTGACACTCCTGGTCGGCCCGTCGGGGGTCGGCAAGTCGACGCTGCTGGGAGCGGTCTCGGGGCTGGTCCCACACTTCACGGGCGGCACCCTGCGGGGACGGGTGACGGTCGCCGGCCGCGATACGCGCACCCACATGCCGCGCGAACTCGCCGATGTGGTGGGCACGGTCGGCCAGGATCCCCTCTCCCACTTCGTGACGGACGTGGTCGAGGACGAGCTGGCGTACGGCATGGAGTCCCTGGGCCTCCCACCTGCGGTGATGCGCCGCCGGGTGGAGGAGACCCTCGACCTCCTCGGCCTGAACGAACTCCGCGACCGCCCCCTCGCCACCCTGTCCGGCGGCCAGCAGCAGCGGGTCGCGATCGGCTCGGTCCTCACCCCGCACCCGAAGGTCCTCGTCCTCGACGAGCCCACCTCGGCGCTCGACCCGGCGGCGGCGGAGGAGGTCCTCGCGGTCCTGCAACGCCTGGTGCACGACCTCGGCACGACCGTGCTGATGGCGGAGCACCGCCTGGAACGGGTGGTCCAGTACGCCGACCGGGTCCTCCTCCTTCCCGCCCCGGGGGCGGCCCCCGTACTCGGCACCCCGGCCGAGATCATGGCCGTCTCCCCGGTCCACCCCCCGGTGGTCGCCCTGGGCCGCCTGGCGGGCTGGTCCCCCCTCCCCTTGTCGATCCGCGACGCCCGCCGCACGGCCGCGCCGCTCCGCCGCCGCCTATCGGCTCCGCCGGTTCCCGCTTCCCGGGGCTCCGCCCTTGAACCGGCGCGGGAGCTGTCCGGCCACGCCCACGCCACCGTCTCCCAGGGCTCCACCCCGGACCCCGCGCCTCAAACGCCGGCGGGGCTGGATATGGCTGAGCTGCGCTCGCAAGCCCCGCC
>NZ_JBSFTP010000161.1:0-4976 GCF_053591315.1 Streptomyces sp. NPDC003042 | reverse complement strand
GCCGGGTCGTCGGCGACGCTGAACCCGGGCCGGGCGGCGGCCCCCCGGTCGGCCAGGAGCCGCAGCGCCACCGGGTCGGGCAGCGGCTCCACCGGGCGCAGCAACTCCCCCGGCACGCCGAGGGGTTCGCGGCTGGTGGCGAGGACCTGCACGCCGGGGCAGTGGGTCAGGAGGCGTTCCGCGAGCTCGGCGGCGGCGCCGATGACGTGCTCGCAGTTGTCCAGGAGCAGCAGGAGCCGGCGGCGGGCGCAGTGCTCGGCGAGCCGGTCGAGCGGGTTGTCCCCGGCACGGTCGGTCAGCACCCGCATCTCCTCGGCGGCGGCGCCGCGCAGCTTGGTCTCGCGGGCTCCGAGGGTGGCGAGGGCCGCTTCGGCGACGTCCTCCGGATCGTCGACGGGGGCCAGCTCGACAAGCCACACCCCGTCGGGCCAGCCGCCCGCGGCATGCGCCTCGGCGGCCTCCTGCGACAGCCGGGTCTTCCCGGCGCCGCCGGGCCCGAGGAGGGTGACGAGCCGGGCGCGGGCGAGGTCCTCGCCGATGACCCGGATGTCGTCCTCCCGCCCGACGAAGGTGGTGAGCCGGGCCCGCAGGTTCCCCTGGCCGGGCGCGAACGGGGCGGCGGCGTGCCCTTGGCCTCCGGCGTCGAGCGGGTACGGTCCTGTGCCCGCGCCCTGGCCGGGCGGTACGGGTCCGGCGGCGCCCGCCGGGCCTCCGGCGGGCGGTGCGGGGTACGGCCCCCGGCCGGTGGGCACCGGAGCGGTGGCGTGGCCGGCCGGGGGCGGGGCCTGCGGCTCGGGCCAGGTCCGGGCGGCGGGCCCGGCCGGTCCGGGGTGCGCCGACGGGGTCAGCAGGGCGGTGTGCAGGGCGCGCAGCTCCGGGCCCGGGTCCGTGCCCAGGCGGGCGGCGAGATCCCGGCGGACGTCCTCGTAGGCGGCGAGCGCCTCGGCGGGGCGGCCCGCGTCCCGCAGCGCCCGGATGCGCAGCAGTTGGAGGGGCTCGTCCAGCGGCCGGCGCGCACACAGTTCGGTCAGCTCCGGCAGGACCCGTTCCGCCTCGCCCAGGGCCAGCGCCGCTCCCAGCCGGCCCCGGCGCGCGTCCATGCGTACGGCCTCCCACCGCGCGGACTCCGCGGCCGGCTCGGGCAGGTCGGCCAGCGCCGGGCCGCGCCACAGCGCGAGGGCCTCGTCGTACAGCGCGGCCGCCGCGGCCGGGTCGGGGGCCTGCGCACCGGCCCGTACCAGCCGCTCGAAGCGGTACAGGTCGATGTCCTCGCGCCGCGCGTCGAGCAGGTAGCCGCCCTCGGAGGAGCGCACGGCCGTATGCCCCAGGGCCCGCCGCAGCCGCCCCACCAGCGCCTGGAGCGCGGGAACGGCATCACCCGGCGGGTGGCCGTCCCACACCTCGGCGACGAGCACCACCGCCGGTACCGCACGCCCCGGCCGTAGCGCGAGCGCGGTCAGCAGCGCCCGCAGGCGCGCTCCACCGACGGCGACGGGGGTCCCGTCGTCGCGGATGGCCTGGGCGGTGCCGAGAATCGCGTAACGCACCGGCCCATTGTCCCTGGCCCCGCACGCCCGGCCGTGCACGGCCCGGGATAGGTTTCGCCGCATGGGTCAGCGCATGGGTCATCAGGGCAGCCGCGGCGAGCGCCGCATCAGTTCCGTGTTCCTCGGCATCGTCGCGATCATGGCGGTCACGGGCTGGGCGGTGTGGACGGGGTACTCCACGAGCCCGGGGCTGGCCGTGTTCCTCTTCGTGACGTCCGCGTGGATCGTCTCGCTCTGCCTGCACGAGTACGCGCACGCCCGCACCGCCCTGCACAGCGGTGACCTCACGGTCGGCGCCAAGGGCTACCTGACCCTGAACCCGCTCAAGTACACGCACGCCCTGCTCAGCATCGTCCTGCCGGTGCTCTTCGTGATCCTGGGCGGGCTGGGCCTGCCCGGCGGCGCCGTCTACATCGAGCGCGACCGGATCAGTGGCCGCTGGAAGCACAGCCTCATCTCGGCGGCGGGCCCGCTGACCAACGTTGCCTTCGCCGTGATCTGCACCGCGCCGTTCTGGCTGGACGAGGCCCGGGACGTCCCGCCGGCCTTCCGCTTCGCGCTGGCCTTCCTGGCGCTGCTCCAGGTCTCGGCGGCGATCCTGAACTTCCTGCCGGTCCCGGGCCTGGACGGCTTCGGGATCATCGAGCCGTGGCTGTCCCACCGGGTGCGCCGCGAGGTCGCCCCGCTGGCGCCGTTCGGGCTGATCGCCGTCTTCGCGCTGCTGTGGATCCCCGAGATCAACGGGTTCTTCTTCGACGTGGTGCGCGACCTGCTGAGCGCGCTGGGCGTCTCGGACCTGGAGACGTTCTGCGGCCGCGACCTCTACCGCTTCTGGCAGGAGTCCGACGGCACTTGCGTCGGCTAGGAGCCGGCCGCCGCCTTCTCCGCCTTCGCCTTGCGTACGTAGTACCAGGCCATGTTCGACGTCAGCCCGGCCAGCAGCACCCACACGATCCCGAGGAAGCTGCCCTCCACGAAGGCGACGACGGCCGCGACGACGGCAAGGACGCAGACGACAACGGCGAACACGGCAAGGCGGGGCATCCGGAAACAGCTCCTCGGCGACACGGGACGGGGTCGAGCCCCTCCAGTGTCCCCCATGGCGACCGGAGCTCATTTCCCCCTTCGGCTGACCTTTCGCCCGCCTCCCCGCTACGGTTCGCCGGGCGCGCCATGTCGATCGCGCGACAGAACAGCAGCCCGGCTCCTCGGTCCGCACGGACGGGACCGGGCAGTGGGGGGAAGACATGCAGGAAATCTCCAAGGGTGCCAACGTCAGCTTGACCGCCCTCAGTGAGGACGCCGGCTCCGTCGTCGTGAGCCTGGGCTGGACCAGCGCCTCGGGGGCCGGCGACGCCGACGTCTCCGTCCTGCTGCTGGACCAGAACGGCAAGATCCGCGGCGAGAACGACTTCTACTTCTACAACAATCCCGCCGCCGCCGACGGGAGCGTGCAACTGCTGGGCAAGACGCCGACGGACAGCGGCGACGAGGACCGCATCAGTGTGGACCTGACGGCGGTGCCGGGGGACGTCGCGAAGATCGTGGTGGCCGCCAGCCAGTACGGCGGCGCGCGCTTCGGCGACCTCGACGATCTGCGGATGACGGTCGCGGACCGGTCCGGGGAACCCCTGGTCGGCTTCTCCATCGACGACGCGAGCGTGGAGACGGCCTTCATCTTCGGCGAGCTGTACCGCCGGGGGGAGGAGTGGAAGTTCCGTGCCGTGGGACAGGGTTACGAGACCGGCCTGGCCGGTCTGGCCACGGACTTCGGCATCACGGTCCTCGAGGAGACCGAGCCCGCCGAAGACGTCGAAGACGCCCCGGACGCCGAGGACTCCGCCCCAGGGGCGGACGCGGCAGCGGTCCGTAGCGCCGAAGGCGCCCCGGAGGGCGGCTCCGCCGTGCCGGAGCCCCGGCCCGCCCAGCCCGCCGGGCCCTCTGGGCTCGACGCATCCACCGTCCCGGCTCAGACCCGCGGGAAGGGTCCCCGCACGACCCGGAAGAAGGTCACGCTTCCGAAGGTCGCCAAGAAGTCCCTCGCGGAGAACGAATCCTGGCGGCCTGCGCGCCTGTTCCCGGTGCCCTCTCTCAAGAGCGACAAGGAGAGGGAAGTACGCGCCACCTCGGTTCTGCTGGCCGTCATGGCCCAGGTGCCCGAGCTCGGCCGCCGCCTCACCGCCGGATTCGGCGCGCCCGCCGGCCGGATGCAGACGTTCACCGAGGTGTCCCTGCCCCACGGCGAGACCCCCCGACGCCCGGACGGCGTGATCCGCGTGGAGCGCGCGGGCAAGCTGTGGACGGCACTGGTCGAGACGAAGACCAACGGAAACCCGCTCAAGGCCGAACAGGTCCAGGAATACATGGACATCGCCGCGCGCCGCGGTTACGAGGCCGTGATCACCCTCTCGAACGACGTGGCGCTCGAAGGCACTCCGATGGTCGACGTGAAGATCGACGGCCGGCGCAAGCACAAGGTCAGCCTCTGGCACCTGTCGTGGGCGGACGTGGCCCACCAGGCGCAGATGCTGATCCGCCACGAGGGTGTGGGCAACGCGGCCCACGCCTGGCTGCTCCAGGAACTCCTGGAGTACCTCCAGCACGAGAACTCCGGCTGCCACGGCTTCCAGAACATGGGGCCGGCCTGGGTCCCCGTACGCAAGGGCATCGAGGACGAAACCCTCGGCGGCGGGGATCCGCGCGCCGTGGACGTCGTCGAGAGCTGGGAGCGCCTCATCCGCCAGGTCTGCCTGCGCCTGGGCGGGGAACTGGGCCGGATGGCGCTGCCGGTGCAGCGCGCGCGGCGCGGCAGCGATCCGCTGGAGCGGCGGGTCGCGGCGGCAGGGACGCTGTGCGGCGAGGGCAAGCTGGCGGCGGAGCTGCGGATCGACGGGACGAGCCGGGTCATCGCGGTGACGGCGGATCTGCGGACCGGGAAGATCCGCACCTCCGTGGAGGTCCCGGCACCGGCCGGCTCGTACCCGCTCGCGACGGTGAAGCGGCTCCTGCGGCTGCTGGCCGAGGCTCCGGCGGACCTCCACGTGGAGAGCCTCGTCGAGGGCGCGAACGGCCCGCGCGGCACCCTGGAGCGGCTGCGTCCGGAGCCCGGGGATCTGCTGCCGAGGGATGCCGCGCAGCTCACCGGCTTCCGGTTGTCCCTGGTCAAGGGGATGGGCAACACCCGGGGCAATGCGGAGTCCGGGTTCATCCGCAGTGTCGACGAGGCCGTGGACCGCTTTTACCACGGGGTGGTGGCGCCCTTGGGCGCCGTCGAGGGGCGGCCGGCGCGGCGCGGGTAGCCGCCGGCCCGGCAGGTGCGCGGGGGGGGGGCCGCGGGCGGGGGGGGGGGTCAGACAGATAGGAAGAGCTCGTGTAGGGTAAGAGTGGTGTGGTCAGAGTGTAGTTGTCGGTGGGGGGCGGGGAAATAAA
>NZ_JBSFTP010000160.1:1850-5062 GCF_053591315.1 Streptomyces sp. NPDC003042 | reverse complement strand
CTTCAGAACTACACAGTGGACGCGAGCAACTGAGGACAAGCCCTCGGCCTATTAGTACCAGTCAGCTCCACCCGTTACCGGGCTTCCACATCTGGCCTATCAACCCAGTCGTCTACTGGGAGCCTTACCCTCTCAAGGAGGTGGGAATACTCATCTCGAAGCAGGCTTCCCGCTTAGATGCTTTCAGCGGTTATCCCTCCCGAACGTAGCCAACCAGCCATGCCCTTGGCAGGACAACTGGCACACCAGAGGTTCGTCCGTCCCGGTCCTCTCGTACTAGGGACAGCCCTTCTCAATATTCCTACGCGCACAGCGGATAGGGACCGAACTGTCTCACGACGTTCTAAACCCAGCTCGCGTACCGCTTTAATGGGCGAACAGCCCAACCCTTGGGACCGACTCCAGCCCCAGGATGCGACGAGCCGACATCGAGGTGCCAAACCATCCCGTCGATATGGACTCTTGGGGAAGATCAGCCTGTTATCCCCGGGGTACCTTTTATCCGTTGAGCGACGGCGCTTCCACAAGCCACCGCCGGATCACTAGTCCCGACTTTCGTCCCTGCTCGACCCGTCGGTCTCACAGTCAAGCTCCCTTGTGCACTTACACTCAACACCTGATTGCCAACCAGGCTGAGGGAACCTTTGGGCGCCTCCGTTACTCTTTAGGAGGCAACCGCCCCAGTTAAACTACCCATCAGACACTGTCCCTGATCCGGATCACGGACCGAGGTTAGACATCCAGCACGACCAGAGTGGTATTTCAACGGCGACTCCACCATGACTGGCGTCACGGCTTCAAAGTCTCCCACCTATCCTACACAAGCCGAACCGAACACCAATATCAAACTATAGTAAAGGTCCCGGGGTCTTTCCGTCCTGCTGCGCGAAACGAGCATCTTTACTCGTAGTGCAATTTCACCGGGCCTATGGTTGAGACAGTCGAGAAGTCGTTACGCCATTCGTGCAGGTCGGAACTTACCCGACAAGGAATTTCGCTACCTTAGGATGGTTATAGTTACCACCGCCGTTTACTGGCGCTTAAGTTCTCAGCTTCGCAACCCCGAAAGGTCACTAACCGGTCCCCTTAACGTTCCAGCACCGGGCAGGCGTCAGTCCGTATACATCGCCTTACGGCTTCGCACGGACCTGTGTTTTTAGTAAACAGTCGCTTCTCGCTGGTCTCTGCGGCCACCCCCAGCTCACGGAGTAAATCCGATCACCAGTGATGGCCCCCCTTCTCCCGAAGTTACGGGGGCATTTTGCCGAGTTCCTTAACCATAGTTCACCCGAACGCCTCGGTATTCTCTACCTGACCACCTGAGTCGGTTTAGGGTACGGGCCGCCATGAAACTCGCTAGAGGCTTTTCTCGACAGCATAGGATCATCCACTTCACCACAATCGGCTCGGCATCAGGTCTCAGCCTTAATGAGGGACGGATTTGCCTACCCCTCGGCCTACACCCTTACCCCGGGACAACCACCGCCCGGGCTGGACTACCTTCCTGCGTCACCCCATCGCTTACCTACTACCACCTTGGGCCGGCGGCTCCACCACTTTCCTTTCCCCGAAGGGTCCGGAACGGCTTCACGGCCTTAGCATCAATGGATTCGATACTGGGCGTTTCAAAGCGGGTACCGGAATATCAACCGGTTGTCCATCGACTACGCCTGTCGGCCTCGCCTTAGGTCCCGACTTACCCTGGGCAGATCAGCTTGACCCAGGAACCCTTAGTCAATCGGCGCACACGTTTCTCACGTGTGTATCGCTACTCATGCCTGCATTCTCACTCGTGAACCGTCCACAACTAGCTTCCGCTGCTGCTTCACCCGGCACACGACGCTCCCCTACCCATCACAGCGGGCGTTGGCCCTATTGCTGCAATGACACGACTTCGGCGGTACGCTTGAGCCCCGCTACATTGTCGGCGCGGAATCACTTGACCAGTGAGCTATTACGCACTCTTTCAAGGGTGGCTGCTTCTAAGCCAACCTCCTGGTTGTCTCTGCGACTCCACATCCTTTCCCACTTAGCGTACGCTTGGGGGCCTTAGTCGATGCTCTGGGCTGTTTCCCTCTCGACCATGGAGCTTATCCCCCACAGTCTCACTGCCGTGCTCTCACTTACCGGCATTCGGAGTTTGGCTAAGGTCAGTAACCCGGTAGGGCCCATCGCCTATCCAGTGCTCTACCTCCGGCAAGAAACACACGACGCTGCACCTAAATGCATTTCGGGGAGAACCAGCTATCACGGAGTTTGATTGGCCTTTCACCCCTAACCACAGGTCATCCCCCAGGTTTTCAACCCTGGTGGGTTCGGTCCTCCACGAAGTCTTACCTCCGCTTCAACCTGCCCATGGCTAGATCACTCCGCTTCGGGTCTAGAGCGTGCAACTCAATCGCCCTATTCGGACTCGCTTTCGCTACGGCTTCCCCACACGGGTTAACCTCGCTACACACCGCTAACTCGCAGGCTCATTCTTCAAAAGGCACGCAGTCACGACCGTTGTTCCGAAGAACAACGGCGACGCTCCCACGGCTTGTAGGCACACGGTTTCAGGTACTATTTCACTCCGCTCCCGCGGTACTTTTCACCATTCCCTCACGGTACTATCCGCTATCGGTCACCAGGGAATATTTAGGCTTAGCGGGTGGTCCCGCCAGATTCACACGGGATTTCTCGGGCCCCGTGCTACTTGGGAGATTCTTAAGCAAGCCGCTGATGTTTCGTCTACGGGGGTCTTACCCTCTACGCCGGACCTTTCGCATGTCCTTCGACTACATCAACGGTTTCTGACTCGCCGACCGGCCGGCAGACCGGTCAAAAGAATTCCCACAACCCCGCATGCGCAACCCCTGCCGGGTATCACACGCATACGGTTTGGCCTCATCCGGTTTCGCTCGCCACTACTCCCGGAATCACGGTTGTTTTCTCTTCCTGAGGGTACTGAGATGTTTCACTTCCCCTCGTTCCCTCCACACTGCCTATGTGTTCAGCAGTGGGTGACAGCCCATGACGACTGCCGGGTTTCCCCATTCGGACACCCCCGGATCAAAGCTCAGTTGGCAGCTCCCCGGGGCCTATCGCGGCCTCTCACGTCCTTCATCGGTTCCTGGTGCCAAGGCATCCACCGTGTGCCCTTAAAAACTTGGCCTACAGATGCTCGCGTCCACTGTGTAGTTCTCAAGCAACGACCAGCCACCCATCACCCC
>NZ_JBSFTP010000159.1:0-5225 GCF_053591315.1 Streptomyces sp. NPDC003042 | reverse complement strand
CCACGCCTCCCGCGCCGCCTCCCGGTCCCGGCCGTCCAGCCACGCCAGGTAGTCCCGGTACGGCCGCACCCGCGGCAGACCCGCCCCGTCACCCGTTTCACCGCCGGCGGCGTACAGGGCCATGAGCTCGCGGAGCAGCACCGGCATCGACCAGCCGTCGAGCACGATGTGGTGGTTCGTCATCACCAGCCGGACGTGGTTCTCGGCCAGCCGGATCGCCGTGAACCGCAGCAGCGGCGGGCGGCCCAGGTCGAAGCGCTTCGCGCGGTCTTCGGTGGCGAGTCGGGCGGCCTCGGCCTGCCGCTCCTCCTCCGTCAGCCCGGTCAAGTCAACTTCGGTGAACGGGAGTTCCACCTCGCGCAGAACGAGCTGCGCCCAGCTGCCGTTCTTGCGCTGCCGGAATCCGGCCCGGAGGTTGGCGTGCCGCTGAAGCAGGGCCTGCCCCGCTGCCTGCATCCGGGCCGCGTCGAACGGTCCCTCCAGCTCGAAGGCGAGCTGGCTGACGTAGACGTCCAGCCCGTCGGTGTTGAACAGGCTGAGGAACAGGAAGCCCTCTTGCAGCGGGGAGAGGGAAAGAATGTCCTCGATCTTGCTGCGCGAACGAGACGGTTGCTGGCTCACTGCTCTATCTCCCACTCGGACTCAAGGTCGGCTTCGAACTCCTCGATCTCGGACTGGCTGAGAGAGGCGAGGGTCACGTCGGACGGGGTGAGGCCTCCCGCATCGGGGCGGCCTGCGTGCGATACCAGGGCTTCGAGGGCCTGGAACCAGAGTTCGGCCAGGTTCCGGGCGTCCTCGTCGGTGATCAGGCTCCGTACGTAGGTCCAGTCGGCGCGCAGCTCGGGTCCGTGCTCGCCGTCGTGCGCCACCGCGCTGACCTCCACGGCGTGGGCCATGGGCGCCGCCGGCCGGAAGCCCGCGACACCGCCGCCGATCACGCTCCACGGTCCGGGGTCGCCCGAGGCCGGGGCCGTCCTGCGCCCGAGGTAGTTGAAGCCGTACCCGGGTTCGGGGAGCGCGGCGAGCCGCGGGCCGGTGGTGGGGTTGAGGTGGCGCAGCAGGCCGTAGCCGAGGCCGTCGCCCGGGACGGCGCGCAGCTGCTCCTTGACCTGCTTGAGGGCGTCGCCGAGGGCCGCCCCGTCCCGCTGGAGCATGCTCCAGTCGGCCACGGCCGGCGCCAGCCGTACGGGGTACATCGCAGTGAACCAGCCTGCGGTGCGGCTGAGTTCGGCGCCGGGTACGGCGTCCTCGTGGCGGCCGTGGCTTTCCAGGTCGACCACCACCGGGGCGTCGGGGTCGCCGCCCCGGCCGCGCCGCCAGTCGGCGACGGCGAGGGCGAAGGCGGTCAGCAGCACGTCGTTGACGCCGGCGTTGACGGTGCGGGGGACCCAGGTGAGCAGGGCCTCGGTCGTCTCCGCGCGCAGGCTGAGGCTGATGCGGCCCGCCTGTGCGTGGACGTCACGCGTACGGTCCACCCGCAGCGGGTTGTCACCCGCAGCCGTGCCCTCCCAGTGGCCGAGCTCGGCCTCGACCCGGGGGTCGGTGGAGAGCCCCGCGAGTGCGGTGGCCCACTGGCGCCACGAGGTGCCTACGGGGGCGGGTTCCCCGCCCTCGTAGGCGGCCGCCAGGTCCGGCACCACGATCCGCCAGGTCACCGAGTCGACCACGAGGTGATGGGCGACCAGGATCAGCAGGCCCTCGGTTTCGGCTCCGCGGTCCAGCCACACGGCCTGGACCATGCGGCCCTCGGCGGGCGCGAGACGGTCACGGGCGGCGGTCGCCAGTCCGGTGACGAGCTCCTCGATGTCCTCGGCGGGCATGGCACCGGGCGCCTCGGCGCGGGAGAGGACGCCGGCGGCCGGCACGGCGCCGGGCTCCAGGACCTCCATGGCGCCGTCCGCGCCGACCCGCAGCCGCAGCGCGTCGTGATGGTCGAGGATCTTCTGGAGCGAGGCGGCCAGCCGGGCCGGGACCAGCCCCGCCGGGACCGACACCACCACCGACTGGTTGAAGTCGTCTCCGCCCAGACCGAGTTCGTGGATCCGGGCCATCACCGGGGTGGCCGGGACCGGGCCGTGCGGATCGACTTCCGGGAGTTCCGCCGGGGCACCGGTGTCCCGGCCGGTGAGCGCCTCGGCCAGAGCGGCCACCGTCTGGTGCTCGAAGACGTCGCGGACGGCCAGCGTGAAGCCGGCCGCGCGGGCGCGGCTGACGAACTGGATGGAGAGGATGCTGTCGCCGCCGAGGTCGAAGAAGCCGTCCTCGACGCCCACCGTCTCCAGCCCCAGGACCTCGCAGAACAGCGTGCGCAGGCTCTCCTCGACCGGCGTGAGGTCCGAACGCCCGGTGGACACCGGGGTGTAGTCCGGGGCGGGCAGCGCCTTGCGGTCGAGCTTGCCGTTCGCGGTCAGCGGCAGCGCGTCGAGGGTGACGAACGCCGACGGCACCATGTAGTCGGGCAGGGTCTCCCGTACGAAGCAGCGCAGTGCGGACGCGTCCACCCCGTCCGTACGGCCATCGCCCACCACATAGGCCACCAGCCTGCGGTCCCCGGGCCGGTCCTCGCGGACGATCACGGCCGCCTGGGCCAGCTCGACGCGGCTCGCCAGCGCGGTCTCGATCTCGCCCAGCTCCACGCGGAATCCGCGGATCTTGACCTGGTCGTCGGCCCGGGCCAGGTACTCCAGCTCGCCCGCGCGGTTGAGACGTACGAGGTCACCCGTGCGGTACATCCGCTCACCGGCCACGCCGTACGGGTCGGCGACGAACCGCTCGGCGGTCAGCTCGGTGCGGTGCAGGTAGCCGCGCGCCAGGCCGCCCGAGATGAAGAGCTCTCCCGGCACGCCTGCCGGCACCGGCTGGAGGTACTGGTCGAGCACATAGGCCCGGGTGTTGCCCATCGGCCGTCCGATGGGCAGGGTCGCCTGCGCGGAGTACGGGGCGCGTACCTCGTGCTGGGTCACACAGAGCGTCGTCTCCGTCGGACCGTACAGGTGGCGCAGCACCGTGTCCGGTGCGTGCTCCAGCACCCGGGCGACCGCGGCGGGCGAGACCACGTCACCACCGGTCAGGACCTCCCGTACGCCGGCGAAGCACTCCGGGGCCTCCTCGGCGATGACCCGGAACAGGCCCGCGGTGAGGTGGATCGCGGTGATGCCGTGGGTGGTGATCAGCTCGCGGATGGAGGCGGCGTCCAGCTGCTCGGGCGGTGCCACGACGACGGTTCCACCGGAGATCAGCGGCACCCACAGCTCGTAGGAGGACACGTCGAAGGCGTGCGGTGCGTGCAGCAGCACCCGGGCGTGTGTGCCGGGCTGCCAGGCGTGGTCGCGTACGAGGTCGACGACACCGCGCTGGGTGACGGCCACGCCCTTGGGCCGGCCCGTGGACCCGGACGTGTACATCACGTACGCCAGGTCCTGCGGGCGCAGCCCCACGCTCAGGTTGCCGTCCGGGTGCTGTGTGGCCGGTGCACCGTACTCGTCCACCACCAGGACCCGTGCGCCGAGCTCCGCGGCCCGCTCGGCCTCCCCCCGGTCGGTGAGGATCAGCGAGGCCGCGGTGTCCTCCACGACAAAGCGCATGCGGTCGAGCGGATAGGTGTCGTGCAGCGGGGCGTAGGCGCCGCCGGCTTTGGAGATGGCGAGGGTGGCCACGACGTGGGCCGGGGACCGCTCCATCAGCATGACCACCGGCGTCCCCGGCCGGACTCCCTGCTGACGCAGCAGATGCGCCAGCCGGTTCGCCCGGGCGTTGAGCTCGCCGTACGACAGCGTCGTCGTGCCGAACACCACGGCCGCCGCGTCGGGGGTCAGGGTGGCCTGGGCCTCGAACATCTGCGGCAGGGTGGTGTCCAGGTCCTCCAGCGCGGGTCCGGCCCAGGCGTCGAGCAGCTGATCGCGTTCGGCCGGGCTCAGGATCCCGACCTTGGAGAGCCGGACGTCGGGGTCGGCCGTGACCTCCTCCAGCACGCGGACGAAGCGGTCCACCAGGGACTGCGCCGTCGACCGGTCGAACAGGTCGGTGCGGTAGTCCAGCGCACCGGTCAGGCCTGCGGTCCGGCCCTCGCCGTCACGGGTTTCGGCGAGCACGAAGGCGAGATCCACCTTGGCGACGCTGAGCCTGCTGCGCTCGGGGGTCACCCGCAGCCCGGGCAGCGTGAGTGCACCGTCGGCGGCGGCTTCCGCCGCCGTGTTCAGGTTGAGCATCACCTGGAAGAGGGGGTGGTGGGAGAGGGTGCGGGTGGGGTTGAGGGCTTCGACGAGGCGTTCGAAGGGGAGGTCTTGGTGGGCGTAGGCGTCCAGGTCGGTCAGGCGGGTGTGGTCGAGGAGTTCGCGGAAGGTGGGGTTGCCGCTGGTGTCGGTGCGTAGGACGAGCGTGTTGATGAACATGCCGATGAGGTGGTCGGTGGCGTCGTCGGTGCGTCCGGCGATGGGGGTGCCGATGGGGATGTCGGTACCCGCGCCGAGGCGGGTCAGCAGGGTGGCGAGCGCGGCCTGGGCCAGCATGAATGTGCTCGTGCTGGTGGTGCGGGCGAGGGTGGTGAGCCGCTCGTGGAGCTCCGGGGTGAGCGTGAACGCGACCCGGTCGCCCACCTGGCCGGCGACGGCTGGTCGGGGGCGGTCGGTGGGCAGGTCGAGTTGTTCGGGGAGGTCGGCGAGGGTGTTCTGCCAGTAGGTGAGCTGGCGTCCGGCGGTGCTGTGGGGGTCGGTGTCGTCGCCGAGGATGGTGCGCTGCCAGAGGGCGTAGTCGGCGTACTGGACGGGGAGCGGGGTCCAGTCGGGGACCGTGCCTTGGGTGCGGGCGGTGTAGGCGGCGGTCAGGTCCTGGGCCAGCGGGGTGCGGGACCAGGCGTCGCTGGCGATGTGGTGGATCAGGAGCAGGAGCACGTGGTCGGTCGGGGAGATCCGGAACAGGGTCGCCTTGACCGGGATGTCTGCCGTGAGGTCGAACGCGTGGTGGGCGGCCTCGGAGAGCCTCGCCTCCAGTTCGGCCTCGCCCGTCCGGACCGTGGGGAGCGGAAGGCTCGCCGGGTCGAAGGCGTGGATGACCTGGCGCGGTCCGTGCTGCTCGTCCTCGGTGAAGGTGGTGCGCAGGCTTTCGTGGCGGGTGACGAGGTCGTGGAGGGCTTGGTGGAGGGCGTGGGTGTCGAGTTTGCCGGTGAGGCGGAGGGTGGTGGGGATGTTGTAGGTGGGGGTGGGTCCTTCGAGTTGGTGGAGGAACCA
>NZ_JBSFTP010000158.1:0-5278 GCF_053591315.1 Streptomyces sp. NPDC003042 | reverse complement strand
CCCATAGCTCCCCCGACACGGCGGACGCCGGAGAGGCCCACAGCCTCTCCGGCGTCCGCATGCTTGCCGGGCGGCGACTCCTCCACCGACTTCGCCGTCGCCTTGCCCCTCGGCATATGCCGCGCCGGCCGCCGCGTCGTGTGTCCAGGGCTGGCCAGCGCGGCCCGGACGTACGGGTGGCCGCAGCCAGGGCTCCGCGTCGCCCGCCGCCGTTCCGGCCCGCAGCCGTCCTACAGGTCCGTCCGTCCCGCCGAGCGATCGACTCCCGGGTGGGCCTGTTCAGTGGCCGGGGGCCTGGCGGGACGGATGGCCTGGGGTGGTACGACGCTGGATTTTGAGAAATTTGGGAGGGAGGTCTGATGCGTCCCGTCTGGTCCGGTGCGATCAGCTTCGGCCTGGTTACTTCTCTGAACTAGGCGGCCGGGGCTGCCGGTGGACCTACCTGGCGGGGGCTGCTGAGCGAGGGTCCGGGGGCGAAGCGGGTTTAACGAGCGAACCCGTGCCTGGTTTCACCCGCTGTGTATCAGACACCCCTACTCTGTAACGCACAGTGAGGATCTGTTCGGTGTTCGTGCCCGTCACGAGGGAGTCGCATCGTCATGCCCATGTTGCTGATCAAGGGTTCGTACCACCTCATCGGAGGCCGGTCGGACGGTGACACCATCCACTTCCAGCCGGACAAGAAGGAGGAGTGGAACCTCGTCACCGGCCCCCACAAGGTCGAGCGCAACGGGTCCGGCAAGGCCAAGCTGCGGCTGGACGCCATCGACACGCTGGAGACCCACTACTCGCGCAACGGCAACCCCGAGGTCCACCAGCCGTGGCTCCACGGCCGCGCCGCCCGGGACGAGCTCACGAACTGGCTAGGCTTCACCACCGTAGAGCGCATGGAGGACGAGACCGTCACCGCGGCCACTCCCACGACCAGGCCCGGCTGGATCCTCACCCGCGGCGCGGCCCGCGACAAGCGCTGCATCGCCCTCGTCGGCAAGGGCACGCCCCCGGGCACCAGCGGCACGCAGATCCACGTCGACGAGGCGCTGCTGCGCACCACGTTCAACCACCACGTGCTCGCGGAGGGCCTGGCCTACCCGACGTACTACACGAACCTCTTCCCGGACCTGCGCGACGAGTTGACGGCCGCAGTGCGCCAAGCACAGGAGGCCGTACCCAAGAAGGGACTGTGGAAGGACGACGACACGCTGGACGGCGCGACCGTCACCGGCATCGACTCCCTCCAGGACGACGTCGTGATCCTGCCCAAGCTGTTCCGGCGGCTGGTGGACTACCTGTACCTCGGCGACCCCGACAACCCCGACCTGACCGGTTTCCCGGCCTTCCTCGACCAGGCCGCGGACGAGTTCTGGATCATCTCCACCAGCCACCCCACCACGGGCCTCGACGAAGTCGTCGAAGTCATCGACAGCAAGGTGCGGATGACCCATCCGCCCGAGGACCTCGTCTTCGTCGAGAACTGAGAGGCCTGCGATGACCCACGCCGCGGACTTCCGCGCCCTGTCCGAACTCCTGACCGGACGGCGAAACGCCCCTGGACCAGGCCACCGCCGACGCACACCGCACCCGCCTCGAAGCCCACACGCGCTGGATTCTCGAGGCCCTCAACGACACTGCGCACCTGAACGGGTCCGGCTGACGACCGACGCCTGCAGCAGGAATACGTGACGGGTACCAGAACATGGCCCGACCCCGCCGTGGGTGATGTCCCGCTGTTCGGGTACGGCAGCTGAGCAAAGCTCTCAGCTGCCCTTGGCGCTGGCGAGGGCATCGGCGAGCTCGTCGTGACTCATGCCGGACCGGCCGCGGATGCCGGCTTTCGTTGCCTTCTCGTACAGCTCGGCCTTGGTCAGCGCCCGGAGCGACTGGGAATGGAAGGTTCCGGAAGCGCCGGTGGCGCGCTTCTTGGCGGTCGGCTCCGACCTCCCCACCGCGGAGAAGACGGCCAAGAAGCCGACGGTGGCCAAGGCCCCTGCCAAGAAGGCAGCTGCGAAGAAGACGCTCGGCCGTAAGCCGCGCAGCGCCTGAGTGTTTCACCGTGGCCTGGTTGGAGCGCCGCGTTAGACGCTTGACCTCGCCGCCCTTGAAGTTCACGCCGGCCTCGGCGGTGAGGCCGATTTCCCAGCCCTCCTGGCTGCTCTGCGAGACCGAGATCGTCGTCGACTCGGTGTACTCCTTGGTTCTGTAGCCCTCTTCGGGAAGCGTCGCCGTCAGGTGCGGTGCCTTGGGCTCCGCGGCCAGCCTGGTGTAGGCGTCCTCGAGCTTCATGGTCTTCTCGATGTCAGCGCGGTTGGCAACGAGGTCGAAGCCGGCCAGCTGCTCCTTCCGCTTGCCTTTGCCCACGGCCTCGACAGCCCACTTGTGCACGATGGTGGCAGGTGCGTTGAAGGGCGGCTTCTTCGAGTCCTTGGGCAGACGGTTGATACTGCCGATGAGAATGTCACCGAACTTGCTGTACGGCTCTGGCATGAGCGATCGAAGGCCTCCGTACCCTGCTCCCCGCGCACGGGGGGATGGACGCCGCGGTGACGGGGATGAGGGAGATGGATATGCCGACTTCGGGCTTTGCCGGCGCGGTAGCCGAGCTGGACCACGAGGGTCGCGGCCTAACGGCCTCGACGGCTCCGGCCGCGGTGTCCATCGCGCCGGCGATGGTGCGGGCCGCGTCCGCGATGTCCCTGAAGTGCTTGAAGTCCAAGTCTGGTGTCACAGCCTGACTTTGGGTTCCCCTATCTCGTCAGCTGTGGGTTCCCGTTTCTCGTGGCTGGCGCCGGGTGGACCTCGCCCGGTTGCCGCAGCCGAGGGAACACCACGCCTGGTCACGGCGCCTGGCCAGGAAGAACATGCCGCAACTGGGGGCGTGGCAGCGCCGCACCCGCTGACGGTCCGGCCCCGCGGCCAGGACGAGGGTCTCGCGGGCGACGACCGCCTCGGCGCCGCCACCCTGTTCCTGCTGTGCGAGCAGGCCGTCCCCTGTCATCCGGAAGACGACGGGGGCGGACGAGGCGAGTTCGTTCAGGCGGTTCCGCAGACTGTCGGCGAGCGGCCGCTGTCCGGCTGTCGAGTCCAGCGCCTCGCGGACCAACCCACGCAGTCGTTCCAGCTCCTCCAAGGAGAGGGTGGCCAGTCCGCGATGGGCGGCGCGGGCGCGCCACCGCCCCGTGAGTTCCCGATCGGCGAGGAAGTCGATGTCGCCGCGTCCCGGGCCCGCGCCGACGACCACGGTGTTGGCCAGGTCGAGGACCGGGTGCTCGCCGATCCACGGCATTTCCTGCAGGTCCCGGATGGTCATGCCCCTCAATCTACTGGATTCAGGGCAGCGAACCCGTGATAACTTCATCTCACGGATTTGATCCATCAAGTCCGTGAGTCACGTAGTCGACGAAGGATGATGCCATGAGTGCAACCATTGAGTACGTAAGGTTCGAGACCGACGACCTCGCCGCCCTCACCGCCCACCGGGAGCAACTCGTCGAGCTGCTCAAGGAGCAGTACGGTGAAGGCTTCCAGGGCGCCCACCTCGCCCAGTTCGACGACGGCACCGTCCTGGACTTCATCATCTGGTCGTCCGCCGCCGTCGCCGAGCGCGCGGCCAAGGAGATGCCGTCCGATCCCCGGGCCCAGGGCTTCTTCAGCCGGATCGGCACGGTGCACGAGATGCGGCACGCTCAGGTACTGCACACCGCATAACCCCCGGGATCAAGGAGAACGACGCTGTGCCCTCGGCAGACGAACTACTCGGCGCGGACACCGTCGCCGACCTCGCCCGATGCCTGACGCGAGCCGGAGACGGGATCACGGCGCTTGAGACCCGGGGGTGCGGCGCCGCCCTGGACGGGCTGAGCTTCACCGAGCGTGTCGCCGTGATCAGAAATGCCGTCCTGGCCGATCTTCCGGCGGACTACCCGGCCTTCGCGGACGCGGTGCGGGCCGCACTGCGGGACAGTGAATTCACCGGTTGGATGATCTTCCCCGTCACCGAGGCCGTCGCCGTACGGGGCCTCGACGCCTTCGAGCCGGCGCTCGCCCTGCTCGCAGAACTCACCCCGCGCCTGACCGCGGAGACCGCCGTCCGGCCCTTCCTCCGCGCCGACCTGGAACGCGCGCTCCGGTTCATGACGCCGTGGACCGCGCATCCCGACCCCCACGTCCGCCGACTGGCCAGCGAGGGCACACGGCCACGACTGCCCTGGGCACCCCAGCTTCCGGAGCTGATCGCGGATCCGACACCCGCGCTGCCCCTGCTCGACGCGCTGTACCGGGACGACTCCGAGTACGTCCGCAGATCAGTGGCCAACCACCTCAACGACATCAGCCGTGACCACCCCGAAATCGCCACCGGTGTCGCGGCGCGCTGGCTGAGCGACCCCGCACCGACGTCGACCCGGTTGGTACGCCACGGCCTGCGCACCCTGATCAAATCCGGCCACGCCGGGGCCCTTACGCTGCTCGGCCACTCCCCGGACAGTCCCGTCGCCGTCGAGGGCCCGCACGTGCACACCTCGGAGATCCGGGTCGGCGACCATCTGCTGTTCGACTACTCGGTGACCAACACGCACGACCAGACCGCTCACCTCGTCATCGACTACGTCATCCACCACATGAAGGCCAACGGGACCCGCACCCCCAAGGTCTTCAAACTCACCACGCGGCCACTGGCTCCCGGCGAGACGTGGAGCGCGACCCGCAGACACTCCTTCAAGCCGATCAGCACGCGGCGCTACCACCCGGGTGTCCACCTGCTGCAGCTCCAGGTCAACGGCCGATCCCACGGCGAAGCCTCGTTCACGCTGCACTGCTGAGGGCAACCGCCTCCCATCCCGCTTCGATGGCGTATCCGCCATCGCGCCGCCACCCCAATGGGGCTTCCGCGACCAGAAACGGGAACCCGCACCCGCGCAGCCTCAAGGTCATCGCTGCTCAGCAACGCCGATCCTGGACAATCGCGCAGCGTCTTGGCGGGGAATCGCGAAGGAGACGGGGTGCGCGCGTCAGTGGGATGCCCCCTGTCCCGGGGCCCGCCGCGCCCGCTACGTGCGGGACAGTGAGTCGGCGCCGAAGTCGGCGTCCCGTGCGCGCTGTGCGCGTTGCTCGATGAGGCGGCGGAAGCCCGCCAGCGCGTACCGCTCACCGGTGGACGAACCCGGCCCGCGGATGCCGGCGACGTCGGCCATGAGCTGCTGGGGCTGGGGCTGCCAGCCGACCGCCAGGACGCGCAGGCCCAGGCACTCCGCGCGCCGGTGCGGGTCCAGGAGGTGGAGCA
>NZ_JBSFTP010000157.1:0-5373 GCF_053591315.1 Streptomyces sp. NPDC003042 | reverse complement strand
GCCGCATCGCGTCGAGGGACTCGTCGATCGCCGTGCGCAGCGCCTCGGCGTCCCAGCCGGTGTTCAGGTAGTGGAAGTTGAACGCCTGGTGCAGCTCGTCGGGGCGCAGGTAGAGCGCGGTGCGGTCGGCGCTCGGGGTCCACGCCTCGGCGACGCCGATGCGGTCGCCCGCGTACTCGTCCAGCACGGTCCGCCAGGAGCGGTAGATCTCGTGGACCCCGTCCTGGTCGAAGAAGGGCAGCACCTGGTTGCCGAGGAGCTTGAGCTGCTCGTCGCGGCCGAGGTCCGGCAGGCCGGGGGCCTTGACGAGGCCGTGGGCGACGTCGATGCGGAAGCCGTCGGCGCCGAGGTCCAGCCAGAAGCGCAGGATCGAGCGGAACTCGTCCTGGACCGCCGGGTGTTCCCAGTTGAAGTCGGGCTGTTCGGGGGCGAAGAGGTGCAGGTACCACTCGCCGTCCGCGACCCGGGTCCAGGCGGGCCCGCCGAAGATGGACTCCCAGTCGTTCGGGGGCTCCTCGCCGCCGGCCCCGCGCCCGGGGCGGAAGTGGAACCGCTCGCGCAGCGGGGTGCCGGGGCCCTCCCGCAGCGCCTGCTTGAACCATTCGTGCTGGTCGGAGCAGTGGTTCGGGACCAGGTCCACGATGATCCGCAGGCCCAGCTCGTGGGCTTCGCGGATCACGGCGTCGGCGTCGTGCAGGCTGCCGAACATGGGGTCGATGGCCCGGTAGTCGGCGACGTCGTAGCCCGCGTCCGCCTGCGGGGAGGCGTAGAAGGGGCTGAGCCAGACGGCGTCGACGCCCAGCTCCTTGAGGTAGGGCAGGCGGCTGCGGATGCCTTCGAGGTCCCCCATGCCGTCCCCGTTGGAGTCGGCGAAGCTGCGCGGATAGACCTGGTAGATCACCGCTTCTCTCCACCAGCCGGGCAGGGTGCCGGTGGAGGTGGGGAGTGCGTCGGCGAGGTGCTGGGTCATGGTGTCCTTGGAGAGATCGGGCCGGGAGGGACGTCGAGCAGGCGGGGTGGTCAGCCCTTGGTGGCGCCTGCGGTCATTCCGGCGACGAGGTGACGCTGGGCGAACAGGAAGAAGATCGCTGCGGGGATGGCGATGAGGATGGAAGCGGCGCTCATCGCACCCCAGTTGGAGGTGTACTGCGTGACGAAGGTCTGCAGTCCGCCGGCCAGGGTGAGGTTCTCCTCGCCGACCATGAAGGCGGAGGCGTAGGCGACTTCGCCCCAGGCGGTGATGAAGGCGTAGAAGCCGGTGACGGCCAGGCCGGGCTTGGCCAGCGGCAGGATCAGCCGCCAGAAGGTGCCGAAGGGGTTGAGCCCGTCGACGCGGCCGGATTCGTCGATCTCCACCGGGATGGTGTCGAAGAAGCCCTTCATCATCCACGCGCAGAACGGCACGGCGATGGTGAGGTAGGTGATGATCAGACCGATGGGCTGGTTGAGCAGTCCCAGTTCACCCATCAGGTTGTACAGCGGCACGATGAGGATCGCCATCGGGAACATCTGGGTGATGAGCAGGGTCCACATCAGGGGCCGCATGCCGGGGAACTTGAAGCGGCTGACCGCGTATCCGGTGGTGGCGGCGATGAACACGCCGAGGACGGTGGTGACACCGGCGACCAGGACGGAGTTCGCGAACCAGCTCAGGAAGTGGCTCGACTCCAGCAGGTACGTGTAGTTGCCGAGCGTCGGTTCCTTGACGAAGTCCGTCGTGATCGCGTGCTGCGCGGGCTTGAGCGAGGTCAGCAGGATCCACAGCACCGGGAAGACGGCGATCACGGACGCGGCGAGGAGCGTGAGGTGCAGGCCGGCGGAGGCGAGCGGGGAGCGGCTCCCCCTCGTGGGGCCGGCCGTCGTGGTCGTAGTGGTCACGGTCACCACACCTCTCCCTGCTTGCGCAGCGCGCGCCGGTAGACCAGCGCGAAGATCATGAGCAGGGCGAGGATCAGGACGCCCCACGTCGCCGAGCCGGCGAAGTCGCGCGGGCTGGCGATGAACGCCTCGCGGAAGGCCTGGGTCACCAGGATCTCGGTGGAGTCCCCCGGCCCGCCCCGGGTCAGCAGGAAGATCACCGGGAACATGTTGAACGTCCAGATGGTGGAGAGCAGGATCACCGTCATGCTCACGGCGCGCAGGCCGGGCAGGGTGATGTGCCGGAACCGCTGCCAGGCGCTCGCGCCGTCCATCTCGGCGGCCTCGTAGAGCTCGCCGGGGATCGACTGCAGTCCGCCGAGCAGGGCGACCATCATGAAGGGGACGCCGAGCCAGACGTTGACGGCGACGACCGAGAACTTGGCCCAGGTCGGGTCGTCGAGCCACGGGATGGCGGCGATGCCGCCCCCGTCGAGGACCTTGTTGAGGATGCCGTTGTCGCGGTTGAAGAGGAACCGCCAGGCGAAGACGGAGACGAAGCCGGGGACGGCCCAGGGCAGGATGAGCGCCATCCGGTAGGCGGCGCGGCCCTTGAAGTCCCGGTTGAGCATGTTGGCGAGGGCCAGTCCGAGCGTGAAGGTGAGGGACACGCAGGCGACGGTCCACACCACCGTCCACACCAGCCGCTGGAGGAACACCGGGTCGCCGAGCACGGCCGCGTAGTTGTCGAGTCCGACGAACTCGTACGTGGCCTCGATGTGGCGGACGCCGATGGTACGGGCGACGTTGCGCTCGTTGGCGTCGGTCAGCGACAGGTACACGCCGCGGACGAGCGGCCAGCCGATGATCACGCCGAGGACGAGCACCACAGGGGCGACCATGGCCCAGGCGTACCAGTGGGTCGCGAGGGCTCGCCCCAGTCCCCCACGCTTCCCGCTGTCAGTCCTGCGGCTCGGGCCGCGGGCGACATCGTCACCCGCGGCCTTCGCCACCGACTGGCTGGTGTGAGCAGCCATGTTTCGTTACTTCCAGCCCTTGAGGATCTTGCGGAACTCGACGCCGGCCGACTTGGCCGCTTCCTCCGGGGTCGACGTCCCGGTGACCGCCTTGGTGAATTCGGCCTTCAGCGGCTCGAAGAGGGCGCCGTTCTCCGGGATCCAGGCGCGCTCGACGGCCTTGTCCACGGCCGGCTTGAAGAACTGCACCATCTCGCTGCCCTTGACGTCCGGCTGCTCGTAGGCGGCGGTGCGCGTCGGCAGCAGGCTCAGCTCCTTGGCGGACTGGACCTGCACCTCCTGGGACGTCAGGTACTCCACGAAGGCGTGGGCGGCGGCGCGGTTCTTGGAGCCCGCGTAGACGGCGAGGTCGTGGCCGCCCTGGGGGGCGCCCGCCTTGGCGGAGCCGGCCGGGACGGGGGCGACGCCGAGGTTGGCCTTGTCCTTGAACTGCTCGCCGGCGTAGGTGTCGGCGACGGCCCAGGGGCCGTTGATCATCATGGCGACCTCCCCGGACTTGAAGGCGGTCTGCATGTTGATGAAGCCGTCGGTCGCGTTGGTGACCGCGGCGCCCGAGGTGACGAGGTCGCGGGCGGCCTTGAAGGCCTTGACGCCCGCGGCGTTGTCGACGGTGACCGTCTTGTTCTTGGCGTCGACGAGGTCGCCGCCCTCGCCGTAGATGAACGGCAGGAACCAGTAGGAGTCGTCGCCGCGCAGGTAGAGGCCGGTCTTGCCGGTCTTCGCCTTGATGGCGGCGGAGGCGGTCTTCAGCTCCTCCAGCGTGGTGGGCGGCTGCACACCGGCGTCGGCGAGCATCTTCTTGTTGTAGAAGAGGCCAAGGGTGTCGATGACCTGGGGGACCGCGTAGGTCTTGCCCTCGTACTTGCCGCTGGCCGCGGCCTGCGGCAGGAACTCGGCGTCGATCTTCTTGGCGGTCTCGGCGGGGACCTCGTCGAGGTAGCCCAGCGAGGCGAAGTCGGCGACCCAGCCGACGTCGGCGCGGATCACGTCAGGGGCCTCGGTGCCGCTGTTGAAGGCGTTCTTGACCTTGTTCTGCGCGTCGCCGTAAGGGACGTTGACGTACTTGACGGTGACCTTGGGGTGCTTCGCCGTGAACGCCTCGGCGATCTTCTGGAAGCTCGCCTTCTCGGCGTCGTTCGCGGTGTCCCACCAGGTGACCGTGCCGGTCAGCTCGCCGCCGGCCTTGGTCTCGCCACCGTCGCCCTTGGTGTCACCGCCGCAAGCCGTAGCCGCGAGCGCCAGGGTCGCGACCAGCGCGGTGGCCGCTATGCCACGCCGCATATGAACTCCTTCGATGATCCCGGCCGCATCCTCGCGGTCCCGAGTTGCCAGGAACGTAACAAGCCTGAAAGCCGTCCGAAAGAGCTTGCGGCAAATTTCTGCAAGACGGGCTGATCGTTACATCCGTGTGTCCGTACGGTTGCCGCAGCTTGCTGTTAGTTCGAGTCAGCTTCGAGTGCTCAGGCCCGCAACCAGGGGGCACACAGCCGCGTTGACCCGGATATGACCCATGAGATGACGGCCGTCCATCTTGCAAGTGCTTCCAGCGACACGACCGCGAGCGGTGGCTGGTGGCGTGATGCCGTCATCTATCAGGTGTACGTACGCTCCTTCGCGGACAGCGACGGCGACGGCGTCGGGGACCTGCGCGGCGTGCGCGAGCGGCTCCCGCACCTGGCCCGGCTCGGCGTCGACGCCGTGTGGCTGACCCCCTTCTACGTGTCCCCGCAGGCGGACGGCGGCTACGACGTCGCCGACTACCGGGCCGTCGATCCGCTCTTCGGGGACCTCTCGGACGCCGACGAGCTGGTCCGCGCCGCGCACGCGCTCGGCCTGCGGGTGATCGTGGACGTGGTGCCGAACCACACCTCCGAGCGCCACCCCTGGTTCCAGGACGCCCTGGCGGGCAAGCCCGGCGCCCGGGAGCGGTACCTGTTCCGACCGGGCCGGGGCGTCGGCGGTACGCGGCCCCCCAACGACTGGGAGTCCGTTTTCGGCGGGCCCGCCTGGACCCGGGTCGCGGACGGCGACTGGTACCTGCACCTCTTCGCCCCCGAGCAGCCGGACCTGGACTGGGAGCACCCCGAGGTCGCGGCCGAGTTCGCGTCGGTGCTGCGCTTCTGGCTGGACCTGGGGGTGGACGGCTTCCGCGTCGACGTGGCCCACGGCATGGTGAAGGCCCCGGGGCTGCCCGACATCGGCCGCGGCGCGCAGGCCACGCTGATCGGCACCGAGCCGCTCCCCTTCTTCGACCAGGACGGGGTGCACGAGATCCTCCGCTCCTGGCGCCGGCTCCTCGACTCCTACGAGGGCCCGCGCATCGGGGTCGCCGAGGCCTGGGCCCCGACCTCGGAGCGGCTCGCGCTGTACGTCCGCCCCGACGAACTGCACCAGGCCTTCAATTTCCGCTTCCTGAACTGTCCGTGGGATCCGGCCGCGATGCGCGCGGTCATCGACGAGTCGCTGGCCGCCACCGCCT
>NZ_JBSFTP010000156.1:0-5536 GCF_053591315.1 Streptomyces sp. NPDC003042 | reverse complement strand
CGCGCCCCGGGGCGCCCCGCCCCCCAGGGGGCCCCCGCGGGGGGGGGGGCGCGAACACCGCGGGCGCCCCCCCCCCCCCCCCCCCGGCCCCCCCCCCCCTTCAGTGCTACCCAGCGGCTAGCGCTCAGGCGCCCTTGCTGAGGTCCGGGCCCGAGCCCGTCGCCTCGACCGGGGGGAGGTCCGGCAGTGCGGACTTCTCCTCGCCGCGGAAGGTGAACTTGGCTTCGTCGCCCTCACCCTCCACGCCCACGACCACGATGTGACCGGGACGCAGCTCGCCGAAGAGGATCTTCTCCGACAGCAGGTCCTCGATCTCACGCTGGATGGTCCGGCGCAGCGGCCGCGCACCCATGATCGGGTCGTAGCCGCGCTTGGCCAGGAGCTGCTTCGCGTCACCGCTGAGCTCGATGCCCATGTCGCGGTCCCGCAGGCGCTCGTCCACCTTGGCGATCATCAGGTCGACGATCTGGATGATGTCTTCCTGGCTGAGCTGGTGGAAGACGACCGTGTCGTCGACACGGTTCAGGAACTCCGGCCGGAAGTGCTGCTTGAGCTCTTCGTTGACCTTCGCCTTCATCCGGTCGTAGCCGGTCTTGACGTCACCCACGGCCGCGAAGCCGAGGTTGAAGCCCTTGGAGATGTCCCGCGTACCCAGGTTGGTCGTCATGATGATGACCGTGTTCTTGAAGTCCACGACCCGGCCCTGGGAGTCGGTCAGGCGACCGTCTTCCAGGATCTGGAGAAGGGAATTGAAGATATCCGGGTGCGCCTTCTCGACCTCGTCGAAGAGGACGACGGAGAACGGCTTCCGGCGGACCTTCTCGGTCAGCTGGCCGCCCTCTTCGTAGCCCACGTAGCCGGGGGGCGAACCGAAGAGACGGGAAACCGTGTGCTTCTCGCTGAACTCCGACATGTCGAGGGAGATCAGCGCGTCCTCGTCGCCGAAGAGGAATTCGGCGAGCGTCTTGGAGAGCTCGGTCTTACCGACACCGGACGGACCGGCGAAGATGAACGAGCCACCGGGACGCTTCGGGTCCTTCAGACCCGCACGGGTGCGGCGGATGGCCTGGGAGAGCGCCTTGATGGCGTCCTTCTGGCCGATGACGCGCTTGTGGAGCTCGTCCTCCATGCGCAGGAGGCGGGAAGACTCCTCCTCCGTGAGCTTGAAGACGGGAATGCCGGTCGCGGTCGCGAGGACTTCGGCGATGAGCTCACCGTCGACCTCGGCGACGACGTCCATGTCGCCGGCCTTCCATTCCTTCTCGCGCTTGGCCTTCGCGGCGAGCAGCTGCTTCTCCGAATCACGGAGGGAAGCCGCCTTCTCGAAGTCCTGGGAGTCGATGGCCGACTCCTTGTCGCGGCGCACGCCCGCGATCTTCTCGTCGAACTCGCGGAGGTCCGGCGGCGCGGTCATCCGGCGGATGCGCATCCGGGAGCCGGCCTCGTCGATCAGGTCGATCGCCTTGTCCGGCAGGAAGCGGTCCGAGATGTACCGGTCCGCCAGCGTCGCCGCCTGGACGAGGGCCTCGTCCGTGATGGAGACGCGGTGGTGGGCCTCGTAGCGGTCGCGCAGGCCCTTGAGGATCTCGATCGTGTGGGGGAGGGAAGGCTCCGCCACCTGGATCGGCTGGAAGCGGCGCTCGAGGGCCGCGTCCTTCTCGAGGTGCTTGCGGTACTCGTCCAGCGTCGTGGCACCGATGGTCTGGAGCTCACCACGGGCCAGCATGGGCTTCAGGATGCTGGCGGCGTCGATCGCGCCCTCGGCGGCGCCCGCACCCACGAGGGTGTGGAGCTCGTCGATGAACAGGATGATGTCGCCACGGGTGCGGATCTCCTTGAGGACCTTCTTCAGGCGCTCCTCGAAGTCACCGCGGTACCGGGAACCGGCGACCAGGGCACCCAGGTCGAGGGTGTAGAGGTGCTTGTCCTTGAGGGTCTCGGGCACCTCGCCCTTGACGATGGCCTGGGCCAGGCCCTCGACGACGGCGGTCTTGCCGACGCCGGGCTCGCCGATGAGGACCGGGTTGTTCTTGGTCCGGCGGGACAGCACCTGCATGACCCGCTCGATCTCCTTCTCGCGCCCGATGACCGGGTCGAGCTTGGATTCGCGGGCAGCCTGGGTGAGGTTGCGGCCGAACTGGTCAAGGACGAGCGAGGTCGAGGGGGTGCCCTCGGCCGGGCCGCCTGCCGTGGCCGACTCCTTGCCGCCTCCGGTGTAGCCGGAGAGCAGCTGGATGACCTGCTGCCGGACCCTGTTGAGATCGGCACCCAGCTTCACGAGGACCTGGGCGGCGACGCCCTCGCCCTCGCGGATCAGGCCGAGCAGGATGTGCTCGGTGCCGATGTAGTTGTGGCCGAGCTGGAGGGCCTCTCGGAGCGAAAGCTCCAGGACCTTCTTCGCCCGCGGGGTGAAGGGGATGTGGCCGGACGGGGCCTGCTGCCCCTGACCGATGATCTCCTCAACCTGCTGGCGAACAGCCTCGAGCGAAATCCCGAGGCTCTCCAAGGCCTTAGCGGCGACACCCTCACCCTCGTGGATCAAGCCCAGGAGGATGTGCTCAGTGCCGATGTAGTTGTGGTTGAGCATCCGGGCTTCTTCCTGAGCCAGGACGACAACCCGCCGCGCGCGGTCGGTGAACCTCTCGAACATCGTTTATCGCTCCTCAGAGCGGTCGGGCAGTTCGGGGTCGGTCCCCGCCCTGTCCTTCCGCATGCTAGTCCCGCGGGGCGGGACAGCTCATTCCAACTGCCGACATCCGTCCGCGGCTCACCCCCACGTCGGTGAGGAAAACCGGCTTGAAGAGCCGACAACTGCTCCAACCCGATGGTGCGAGACGATGTTCCCGCAGGCCAGGCAGATACCCGTCACACGTGTACGCCGATGGCGAACGGAAGCCGCTCAAATCAGCGTGTCGCCCCGATCCACTAGGAATGTCTTACCCGCAGTGACGGACAGTCCATGCCGGTGGGCACGGATCCCTCCGCTACGGGCGAACACGATTCGCTCCCGAATGTGGGACTCGACTCCCCGGATGTTTACGTTCCGCATTGGACCGGACGCTCTGCGTAACCCGTCGGCGATTGCGGAGTTGCTCCGGTCATGGCCGTCATGAGTACCGTCGAGACCCCCCGCTCCTACGACGTACCGTCGCCCCGCGTCGCGCCCGAGGCGTACGACGCTCCCCTCCACGCCTGGTACGAGGGGGTGCTCGGCTGGTCGCTCGCGGGCGGTCCGCCCCCGCAGCTGGTCACCGGTACGCGCTTCGACGTACTGGAGCTGCCCGCCGACGCCGGCGCCGAGGTGTTGCGCAGGCCCGTCGCCACGGGTCCGGTGGCCCTGATGGGCCGCAGGATGCGGTTCCTGGTGGCGCCGGGCGGTGCCGAGGAGCTGGACGGGCTGCTCGACTGGCTGGAATGGGGCGCTGTGGCCCTCGACCTGGCCGCCCTGGGGACCGGGGGCAGGATCACTGCCCCCCTGCCGCCGGGGCGGGCGACGGGACGGACACCGGGAGAAAGCCCTCAGGGGGCCGCCGTGTGGCTGCGGCCCCCCGAGCCGGGGTGCGAGGCATCGCTGCCGGCCCTGCCCGGTCAGGGGCAGAGCGCCGGTCCCGGACAGAGCGCCGGGTCCGACCTCGTACGCCTGGTGGCCGCGGCGGCGACGGAATGCCACCGCGCCCGCCTGAGGCGGCGTACTCGTCAGCCCCTGTTCTCGTAGGCCTCACGAATCTCGGCGGGGACGCGACCGCGGTCGTTGACGCTCATCCCCTGGGACTTCGCCCACGCACGGATCTCGGCCGTGTCCGGGCTGCCGGGCGTCGCCGAGGCGCGGCCCTTGGCACGGCCCGTGGCGGCGCGCCCGCCGGTGCGGCGGCCGCTCTTGGTGAACGGCTCGAGCAGCCCGCGGAGCTTTTCAGCGTTGGCGGTGGTGAGGTCGATCTCGTAGGTCTTGCCATCCAGAGCGAACGTCACGGTCTCGTCCGCCTCGCCACCGTCGAGGTCGTCGACAAGAAGGACCTGAACCTTCTGTGCCACCGGATTTCCTTTCATCGAAAATGCAGTACGCGGAAAGGAAACCGCTTTTGCCTGAAAAACACAAACCCCCGGTGAGAGGTTCAGGACCTCAACCAGGCGGGAAACGTGCGCGATTCGGACATAGGCCACAGGTGTGCTGAGCCCTGAAAAAGCCGCCGTGATCGCTCAGAGGCGCAGAAGCATCCGGCTGTTGCCCAAGGTGTTCGGCTTCACTCGTTCGAGACCGAGGAACTCGGCGACGCCCTCGTCATAGGAACGCAGGAGCTCCATGTAGACATCGGTCTCCACCGGGGTCTCGCCGATCTCGACGAAGCCGTGCTTCGCGAAGAAGTCCACTTCGAAGGTCAGGCAGAATACCCGGCTCACGCCGAGCCGGCGGGCCGTCTCCAACAACTTGGCGAGCACCTGGTGCCCCACGCCGGACCCCTTCAAGGCGCGGTCGACGGCGAGGGTGCGTACCTCGGCGAGGTCTTCCCACATGACGTGGAGAGCCCCGCAGCCGACCACCTGGCCGTCGGAGACGCGTTCCGCGACCCAGAACTCCTGGATGTCCTCGTAAAGGACCACAGGTGCTTTGTCGAGCAGGATCCGCTGCTGCACGTACTGGTCGAGCAGGCGGCGCAGCGCCGGGACATCACGGGTGCGCGCGCGGCGGATCGTCACTGCATTCGCCGGTGCGGCGGAAAGCTCTCCCATACCCGGACGCTATCGCCCCGGCTCGGGGCCCGGCGCGCCGGACTCCCCTTGCGCTTCGGCGGGGGCCGGGTCCTCGGCGTCGTCGTGCTGGACGACGCGTACGGCGTCGCGGAGGGCTTCGCGCTGTTCCGGGGACATCATGCCGAAGAAGGCCACGAGAGCGGCCGCGGGGTTGTCGCTGGTCGACCAGGCCTCGTTCATCAGTGCGGCCGAGTAGGCGGCGCGGGTGGAGACGGCCGTATATCGATAGGCGCGGCCTTCCGCTTCCCGGCGGACCCAGCCCTTCTGATGAAGATTGTCCATAACCGTCATGACGGTGGTGTACGCGATGGAGCGTTCCTGCTGGAGGTCTTCCAGGACTTCCCGAACGGTGACCGGGCGGTTCCACTGCCACACCCGTGTCATCACTGCGTCTTCGAGTTCTCCCAAGGGGCGAGGCACATACAGCACGATAGTGCCGTATGCGTTGAATTGCCCGGCTATTCGCCGGGCAACGCGCGCCCGATACCTCGGTGGCACCCCCGGGCGGCGGCTACTTCCGCGGCTGCCGGGCGGCCTCGGCCCGGGCGATCACGGCGTCGACCGCCGCGTCTTCCTTGTTCTTGTTGGCACCGCCCTGGCTCTTCACGATCGTCACGACGAGCGCGATGAAGAACGCGGCCATCGCGATGGGGGGCACGAGCGCGGAAACGTAGTCCATGCCCCCAGCCTAGCTAGTGCTGTGACCGGAAAGGTTCACCGGGTCGCGGCCCCCGGCACGGCACCTCGCGGCGTTGTCGGACCGCGCAAGTACGTCCAGTACGAGTCG
>NZ_JBSFTP010000155.1:0-5646 GCF_053591315.1 Streptomyces sp. NPDC003042 | reverse complement strand
CCAAAACAACCCCCCGCCCCCCCGAAGGGCGGGGCCGGTGCGGCCTGGAGCGTGCGTGCCAGGCCCCACCGGCCAGGAGGGACTTTGACGACACGACCTAGAGGGGTCACGTGAGGATCCGCTCCGGCGGCAGCCGACGCTGCGGCTGCCGCCGGGCAATCGCAGCGCACCGGAGTTGGAGTAGGCATGGCCACCCAGAAGAACCTCGTCGCCAACCGTGAATCCCTCGTCCACAAGGTCCGGTACGCCGCCCGCCGACCGGACCGGATCGCCCCGTATCTGAAGCGGGCCGCTCGTGACCGCTGGCTGGCCTTCAAGCACCCGGACCACGTGAACTACTACCGGGCCGTGATGGCCTCGGACACCCGCCGCAACCCCGAGGCAGCCGTCGGCAGTCAGACGCACGAGCGCTGGCTGGCGCTGGGGCAGATGCAGTTCGACTACCTCATGGGGCACGGCCTCGCGCCGGAACACCGCATGCTCGACATCGGCTGCGGCAACCTCCGCGCGGGCTGGCGCTTCATCGACCACCTCGACGCGGGCCACTACTACGGCATCGACATCTCGCCCGACATCCTGATCGCCGCGAAGCAGACGCTGACCGCCCAGGGGCTTCAGGCCAAGGTGCCGCACTTGACCATCACCAGGGATCTGACGCTGGACTTCCTGCCCGACGGCTACTTCGACGTCGTCCACGCCCACAGCGTGTTCTCGCACTCACCGATCGAGGTCATCGACGAGTGTCTGGCCCACGTCGGCCGGGTACTGGCCCCCGGGGGCTGGTTCGACTTCACCTTCGACCGCACGGAAGGCGCCGAACACCAGGTCCTGCGCGAGGACTTCTACTACCGCACCCAGACCCTCGTCGACCTCGCCGCCCGACACGGGCTGAAGGCGCGCTTCATGGAGGACTGGGAGAAGCTCGGGCACGGCCAGTCCAAGATCCGCGTCAGCACCGGTTGACCGATCCCCGGGGCTCCGTACAGGTCACCACCCGGGGCCGGGGTGCGCGATCTCGAACAGGAGGGTGCACAGCTCCGCGGTCACCTGCTCGACCTCCACGACCTGGGTACGCAGGGGCGGGGGCAGGTGCGCCCGCTCCCAAACGGCCACGGGGTCGCTGCGGGCCGCCCACAGGCGTTCGAGGTCGCGGGCCGTCTCGGCGAGGGAGTGCACCGCGGTATGTACGAGCGCGCCGACGGCCAGGCCCAGCGGGTCCGCCGCCGCTGCGGCGGGGCCGAAGGGCGCGTAGGCGGGCAGGGCGGTGAGGGTGAGGACGGTGGACTCGATGTGGGACATCCGCAGCAGCCGCTGGATCCACGCCGGGCCGGGCTCGCCGTCGGGCAGGTCCGGGTAGTCGGGCTCGGCGGCCAGCGTGGCGTGCAGGATCCGCGCGAAGTCCCGGTGGTCCGGGGTGGGTCGCCACAGGCCCTGGTGGAGCGAACGGGCGAGTCGGGCGGCATGGGTCCGGGCGGATGCCACATCGGCCACCCACTGCGGCTCCAGGTCCGGTATCCCGCCGGCCCGCACCGCGCGGGCCCGGTGGCCGAGCGTCAGCGGGGGCGGAGGCATCCCATCGCGGGTCTCCGCGACGGCCCCCTCGTCCGCGAGGTGTGCGGTGAGGTGGTCGACGACCACCAGCCGGGCCCGGCACCGACGCCGTCCGTCACCGATGAGCCGGATCCAGCCGTCCGCGGTGCGTTCCGGAACCTCGCCGGTATCCAGCGGCCCCTCGTGCAGGCGGTGGGTGTACGCGCCGTCGACCCAGCCCAGCAGCGCGCCCAGCTCGACGTCGTCGACCAGGACGTCGGCCTCCCTCGCCGCGCGGCACGCCGCCAGTGCCAGCAGCCCGGCCACCGGCATCCACCGCGCGGCGAACTCGGCGCCGTCGGGCGCGTGAGGGCGGCCGGGTCTGGGCCCTCCGGGGCCGCGCACGGTGCGGTTGTCGTAGCCGGTGTGCCACACCACCAGGGCACCGCACGTCATCACGGCCCGCCGCCACGCCTGCGTCCCGTACGCGCTGTGGTTGCGCTGCTCCCAGCCCTGCCGACGCTCGGCCACCGTCCACCCCTCGCCCGAACCGGTCAACTGCCGGTCATCCAGAGGCTAACCGCCGGAGCGGCACTTCCAGGAGCCCCGGCCGCGATCCGCGCCGGGCTGAAGAGTGATTCATTTTATACTGGCGCGGCCAGAAGTATCGGGCGGGCGGCCACGGTGAGGGAAAGCAGGCTGGACAGACATGGTCCGGATGGAGTTGCGGCCGCATCAGCGGGAAGCCGTGGACGCGGTGCTCAAAGCGCTGGAGCTCCCGGGGCCCGGCCGGGTCGGCGGGGTCGGTGGGACGGGCCTGCGGGCGCAGGTGGTCATGGCGACCGGGTCGGGGAAGTCGTTGGTCGCCGCCAGGAGCGCTCATGAACTCCGTGCGGGCCGTGTGCTCGTGCTGGTGCCGTCGCTGGATCTGCTGGCCCAGAGCGTGCGCGCCTGGCGGGCGGCGGGGCGCAGGGGGCCGATGCTCGGGGTGTCCTCGCTCCGGGGGGACGAGCTCGGGTTCGCGAACACCACCGATCCGGACGAGCTCGTCCGGTGGACCGCACACCACGACCACGTCGTGGTGTTCTCCACCTATGCCTCCCTCGGGCTCGGGACGCTGGAACGGGCGCACGCGGCCGGGCTCCCGGCGTGGGATCTCGTGGTCGTGGACGAGGCCCACCGTACGTCCGGGCGGATCGGGAAACCGTGGGCCGTGGTGCACGACAATGCCAGGATCCCCGCCGCCCGGCGCCTCTACATGACCGCCACGCCTCGGCTGTGGCAGGACGGCGAGGACGTGGAGGGCAGCGGGCCCGGGGAGCTCGTCGCCTCGATGGAGGACGATGAGAACGGTCCCTTCGGCGCGCGCTGCTACACCCTGACGCTCTCCGAGGCGATCGACCGGCACATCGTCGCTCCCTACCGGGTGATCGCGGTCGACGTCCGCGACCCGGGGCTCCAGGCCGCAGAGCTCCTCGGCATGGAGCAGCGTTCCGACAGGGTCCGGGGGGCGAGGCTGGCCGCCTTGCAGACGGCCCTGGTCAAGGCCGCTGCCGAGGAGGAATTTCACCGCACCCTCGTCTTCCACCACCAGGTGAAGGAGGCCGAAGCCTTCGCCACCGGCCTGCCCGACGTGGGCGCCCAGCTCCACGCTCTCGATCCGGAGCTGTATCCGGCGACGGTCTGGGCGGACTGGGTGTGCGGAGAACATCCTCCCGTCTACCGGCGCCGGGTCCTGGACGACTTCGCCGCGGGGGCGGCCGCCGACGGGACCGAGGTCGAGAAGACCTTTCTCAGCTCCGTGCGGGTGCTGGGCGAGGGGGTCGACACCGCCCAGTGCGACAGTGTGTTCTGGGCCGATCTGCGCGGATCGATGCCCGACCTGGTCCAGGCCGTCGGGCGTGCGCTGCGGATGCGGCCGGGTGAGGGGAAGGTGGCCTCACTGGTCGTGCCGGTGCTGCTCGGCCCGGGTGAGACGCCCGACGACATGCTCACCTCCGGTGGCTACCGTGACCTCGTACGGTTGCTCGAGGCCCTGCGCGCACACGACACCCGGGTCATCGAACGCCTTGCCGAGCCGCAGGCGCCCAGCCGGTACACGCCCTTGGCCGACGCCGGGACGCCCGGCGAGTGGCATGCGGACGCGGAAGGCATCAGCGCTCCCGCGCACGCCCTCCTGAAGTTCTCCACCCCCCGCAGCCCGGCGAAACTCGCGGCCTTCATCTCCCTGCGGGTGCTGGAGCCGGAGAAGACGCACTGGCTGCGCGGGCTGGAAGCGGCGATGCTCTACCGCCGGGAGCACGGGGACCTCCGCGTCCCCTTCGCGTACAGGGTTCCCGCGGCCACCGAGGCAGAGGCGGGGGCCGAATATCCGGTGCGGTGGCCTGCCGTGCTGGCCGGTTTCCCGCTCGGGCAGTGGATCGCCGACGCGCGCCGCGGCCATGCGGGCGGCCGGCTCGGCGCGAAGCGGGTCAAGGCGCTCGACGAGCTGGGCATGGTCTGGTCCGAACGCGACGTCGCCTGGGACGAAGGCCTCACCGCGGCGCGGGGCTGGGCCGCCGAGCACGGACATCTGCTGGCGCCGGTCGACGCCGTCTGGCAGGGGCAGCCCGTCGGGGTGTGGCTCAAGAACGCCCGGGCCGCGGCGCGGCGCACCGCCGAGAACGAGCGGCGGGAGGCGCGGGGGCTGAAGCCGTTGCCCTTGGCGTGGGCCATGTCGCAGGAACGGCGGGAGCAGTTGGAGGACATCGATCCCGCGTGGTGTCCGGCGTGGTCCGTCGCGTGGCAGCGCGGCTTCACACTGGTCCGTGCTCACGTCGACAACGGCGGGCGGGTACCGATGGACCCGGGCGAAGTCGTCGTCCAGGGCGAGGACTTGGGGCACTGGGTGCGTACGCAGCGCTGGGGGTGGGACGGGCTCGCCGCCGGGCAGCAGTGGATGCTCGCCAACGTCCTGGGCGTCGGGCCCGCCACCGCGCGGGAGAAGGCCCAGGCTGTCGGGCGGACCAGCCAGGCCGACAAGTGGACCGTCAACCTGGCGGCTGCGACACGGTTCTACGAGCGGGAGGGCCACCTGACGGTGCCGCGCAAGCACGTGGAAGCCGTGGCCCTCGACGAGCACGGCCTGCCCGCCCGGGAGCCGGGGCGGGAGCGGGAGGTCCGTGAGGTCAAGCTGGGCGCCTTCATCGCCAACTGCCGGGTCAGGAGAGCCGCGCTGTCCCAGGAACGGGTGGCACAGCTCGACGCGATCGGTATGAGGTGGGCCGCCGCCGCTTGAGCGGCGCGGACGGCCGGAGCCGGATTTGTCGACCGGCTGGCGAGACGTACGGACCTGGGAACGCACGGGGGCGCGTTGTGGGGTACGTTCGACTGTTCGGGGTGCGGCCTTGGCCATCAGGGTCGCGACGGGGGCTGCACCCCGGGTCCCGTCCTCGGCGGTGCCGGTGGTGACGGATTCAGGCGGGCTTGAGCGGGTCGTGGCCGATGCTCATCATGCGGTGCCGCCACTGCGTGTCGCCCGCCTTGGTGTCGAGTTCCGGGACGCGCTCCGAGCGGACCGTGTCGACGACCTCGCGCATCACCCTCGCGTCCTCGTCCGTGAGGTCCGCCGGGCGCTTGCCGAGGATCTTGAGCACCTGCCGGCCGGTGGCCGGTCCCGCCTGGTCGGGGACCGCCTCGGTGTCCTCGCTCGCGGCCTGCGTACGCAACCAGTCCTCCAACTCGCGCGAGGTCATGTTGACGACCTTGTGGAATTCGTTCCAGAGTTCCTCGGATGTTCCTGGTGACATGGCCCTCCTCCTGCCTCCCGTGCGGCTGGGCCCACCCGGCCGGGCAGGTGTCTTCCCCCAGCGGCTGCCCCCCGGCCTGCGCCGCAAACAGGGTCCGGTGCCGGAGTGCCCGGTCCGGACGTGTCCGTAGCGATCGCTCCGGCGCCACGGAGCGTGGTGATCCGTAACGCGTTGTAGACCCGGGAAAAGGCGGTGCGGTGCGCCTGGTGCGGCGGGGGGGGGGGGGGGACGCCCCCCCCCCCCGCCCCCCGGCCGGCGCCCCCGGGCATTGTCGATCAAACCACTTTAAAACACATCCCATACAATAAACATATATTTTTGTTAGGAG
>NZ_JBSFTP010000154.1:0-5646 GCF_053591315.1 Streptomyces sp. NPDC003042 | reverse complement strand
GAACGGACGCTTCCTTTGTACTCACCCTCGCGGGTTTTCCTCCGGGCTTTCGTTCTGTTCTGTTCTTGCGTTTCCGACTCTATCAGACTCTTTCGTGTCCGATTTCCTCGGTGCTTTCCAGGTGCTTCGCTTTCGCGTTTTCCCTTTCCGGCGAGTCCGACTCTATCAGAAGTTTTCCACCGGATTTCCCGGCTTCATCGTTTCCGAATGAAGAGTCGAGGTACCCCCACGAAAATTGCTTCCCGGTGGGGCGGTTGCCGAACCTGTCCGGTTCGCGGCAACCGTTTGACTCTACAACCGTGCCTGGGCAGAGTCAAAATCGTGTCGCAGGGGCCGGCTGGGTCGCCGGCCACCACACACCGCGGGCGGCAGGGGTCCTCGACACGTCCCCGGCTATCGCGTGGTGGCCTGCCGGTAGGTGCACACGTTCACGCCGGTCCCGCTGGTGACCGTGGAGACCAGCTCGAGCTTCCGCAGGCCACCGTCATCGGGGAAGATCGTCTTACCGCCGCCGAGGATCACCGGCATGATCATCAGCCGGAGCTCGTCGACCAGGCCCTCGTGCAGCAGCGTCCGGACCAGCACCGAGCTACCCATGACCAGCAGGTCACCGCCGGCACTGTCGCGCAGCTCCGCGATACGGGTGACGGCCGTGTCCCCGGGGATACGCGTGGTGTTGTCCCACGTCAGATCGTCGTCGGTCAGCGTCTGGGACACGACGTACTTCGGCAGCGCGTTCATCCGGTCCGCGAACGGGTCGCCGGCCCGATCGGGCCAGGCCCCCGCCATCGTCTGCCACGTGCGGCGCCCGAACAGCAGCGCCTCGGCCTTGGCCGTCGCATCGTCGAAGGCTCCGCCCACCACCTCCGGGTCGAAGAACGTCTGCGTCCAGCCGCCGTGGGCGAAGCCGCCGTCGGTGTCCTCGCCGGGACCGCCCGGCGCCTGTACGACGCCGTCCAGGCTGATGAATTCACAGACCACGATGCGCATGTGACTCGCTCCTCTTACTCACTGGGTGGGTACTGCAGTACAGACCACCGCGGCGCCCGAAACTCATCGCGCCACTCGGTCCCACCGTAGTGAGCTGGGTCACATGGACGTACGCGCCCCCGCCGTCGGCCCTTCGCCGCTCCGCAGATCCCGCAGGTCCCGTACGAAGCGAAGGCCCGACCGGCCGTCCAGCTGGATGTCGCCGACGCTGATGAATCCCGTACGGGCCAGGACGGCTCGCGAGCCGGCGTTGTCGAGTGTCGTGACGGCCCGCAACGTGGTCAGGCCGTACTCCGCCGCGGCCAGACCACAGACCTCGCGTACGGCGGCCGTGGCCAGTCCCCGCCCTGCGGCCTTCTCGGCGACCCGATATCCGAGTTCGGCGGAACCGGCCTCCACATCGACCAAGTTGACCCTCCCGAGCACCTCGCCGTGGGCACCGACCAGGACGTGGAAGAAGTGCAGCCCTGCGGCCTGCTCGGCCATCAGCTCATGGTGGCGTGTATCGAAGCCGGCGAAGTAGTCGTCGCCACGGTCGTCGACCGAAGCGGCGAAGTAGGCCCGATTGTCCTGCTCGAACCGGAGGAGCGCCGCGGCATGGTCGAAGCGGAGGAGTTGGAGCTGAGGCATTCCCCGATGCTACGCATCCCACGCTCCCCCGACGATGCCAACGCCATCCAGTGCCGCATCAAGCTGAAGGCAGGCTGTCCGTCAGATCGAGGCCCGCGTAGAGCAGCACGTCCACGCACCTACGCTCGCTGCACTCAGCCGAGATGCGCATCGCGATCGTCTGCGACAACCACTGCCCGCGCCTGACCACGCAGCGGTGTCAGCGGGTCGCGACATGGGCGGCTGAGCATCGCCCGGTTGCCTTCGTCGTCGCGCCGCAACCGCGGTTACCTGCGGCGACGCCAGGCAACGAAGCATGCGCTCGGCGTCGTCCCGGACCCGGGGAAAGGGAACCACGAACGCCACCGGAAACCGCGCGTGTGGGGTACGGCCTGCCGACCTCCAGCCACCCGATGCTGAGACGGCTGTAGGCAGGGCGGTACCAGAGCGTGCAGGCCGGACAACGCCTCTCGCCGTCCCCCAACTCGCCAATGGCGTACGCCTGGCGGAAGCGCCCGGGGATCAGCAACGGCTGGATCGCGCATGAGCTGGCCCTCACCGTGAATACGGTGCGCACGTGGCGGAGCCAGTTCGCCGCCGATGGCCCGGAGGCATGTGTGACGCACCCAGCGACGCGCCTCCAGGCCCGGGAGGCCCGGGAGGTGCCGATGCGGTTGCCTTATTGGTTTGCCGTCGGCGAACCCGGTCAGATAGGAAACCTGCATGCTTAGAGGCAGCAAGGTCGGGCTCAGGGCCCGGCACGAGGACGACATCCCGATCCTGCGGGCCGAGCTCTACGACGACGTGGTCAACGCCTCGCGGGCCGAAGGCGGCCCGTGGCGGCCGATCACGCCCGGCTCGAAGGATCCGCGGCTCGTGGTGGACGACAAGGAGCAGGGGCACGTCCCGTTCTCCGTGGTGGAGCTGGACGGCGGCACACTGGTCGGTACCGCGACGCTGTGGGGCATCGACAACCACAACCGGTCCGCGCACATCGGCCTTGGACTGCTGCCGTCCTCCCGCGGCAAGGGCTACGGCACCGACGTGGTCGCGGTGCTGTGCCACTACGGTTTCGTCGTGCGCGGCTTGCAGCGGCTGCAGATCGAGACGCTCTCGGACAACGCCGCGATGCTGCGCTCCGCCGAGAGCAACGGCTTCGTCCGCGAGGGCGTGCTGCGCTCGTCGGCCTGGGTGATGGGCGAGTTTCTCGACGAGGTGCTGCTCGGGCTCCTCGTCCAGGACTGGAAGCCGGACTCGAACGGTTAGGGCCCGGAGGATCACGGGCGGAGCCCGCCCGCTGGTTCTTCGGTTCGGGGATGGCGTGTTTGATCTGGCGCCGTCGCATGTAGCGGCCGTTGCGGCGGGAGCGGTACGCCTTGTCGCCGCCGAGATGGTCGGGCCGCGTGCGCGGGTGTCCGCCACCGAGGCGGCCGACGCGGATGCGTTCCATGACCGGGATGAGCTGCGGAGCGTCGCCCCACTGGCCCGGAATGATCAACAGGGCCAAGGGGCGGCGTCCACCCTCACCGGCGAGGTGGATCTCGGAGGTCAGGCCGCCCCGGGTCACGGCCTTCCACGGGCCGAAACGCGCAGGCAGTCCCGCCGTCACGGCACCCCGGTGCGCAGTCGGTACAGGGCGCCGTTGAAGACCCGGCGGTGGCTGACCCGTGCATCCGCCGGACAGGCCGTACGTAGGTGCAGGGCTGGTGCTCGCATCGGTCCGAAGCGGGCTTCGATGGGGCTGGTGCACAGTTCGACCTGTTTGCGTCCTTCCCCCGCCAACGAGGACTCACCGAGCAGGCCGCCACTGCCGCAGTCGACCAGGCATGCCGGATGCTGCGGCTGCCGACCATCCGCACCCGGTTCCCCGAACTCGCCGAGACCGCCGGCCGCGAGCAGCTGTCCTGTCTCGGGTCGACTTCGACGCCACCCGAACATCGACGCTGCCTTGATCCACACCCTCGCCAAGTGTGAATGGGTCAAGAAGAGCCTTCCCCTCTGCATCGACGCCTCGGCTGCATGGAACTCGACCGCCGCGGCGCCGAACTCCTCTTCCAGGTTCTGACCGAGCGGGAGGAAAAGAACAGCGTGGCCATCGCCTCGAACGAGTCGCCGATCCTCGACTTTGCGCGGCCATCGTCGACCGCCTCACCTTCGGCGGCGACATCATCGAGACCGGCACCGACTCCTGCCGCCTCGCCACCACCCGCGCCCACGCCCGCGCCGAACAGCAGGCCGCCGCTTGACCAACACTGCCGCCGGGCACGAGATAGGTCGGCATGCCAGCGAATCGTCGACGATTCCGGGGAGATCAGCCGACATCTACGGTCGCTTCGCTGGGACGGGCTGAAGCCCCGGCCAGCGAGCGAGCATACGCTGGCGCATAGCGGTGCTGAGGCTGCTCACGCCGCTGAGAGCGGGGTGGTCGGCCGTCATCTGGCCAACGACCCCGAGCCGGTGGACGAGCCGTTGGCGGGCGGTCGCGGTGCCCCACGTCCAGTCCCGGTGCGGGATCCTGGCCAGGTGATCAGTGCTTTCGCGGCGTGCCCGTTCAACCAGCGCGTCGCCGCGGAGCAGCCAGCCGGCGCACGCGTCGGCGAGCCCGTCTTGCGTTTCGGAGCCGGTCAGGGTGCGCCACTCGTTGCGGTATGCGCTCTCCGCCCGTTCCAGCAGCAGCTCTGACGCTGAAGTGACACACCAGCAGGTCGGAAAACCGATGCGCAGGTAGGCGAGCTCCATCAAGCCGCTGCCCAGTGACGCTTGCTCGAGGTCGATGAATCTGATCCCCGTGGCGGTGTGGAGGTCATTCCCGGGACAGGGGTCCCCGTGGAGAAGGGCATGCCCAGATGCCTGGTCGAGCCGGTTCACGAGGTCATTGAGTTCGCCGGACACGCCAGAGGTGACAGGAACCTCCAGAGCCCCGGCCAGCCGCAGGAAAGACTCGATGTCGGCCTGGTTCGGGCCCTGCCACCGGGGAAGTACCCCAACGTCCTCCGGGCGGGCGGTGGCATGCAGCCGTGCCAACGCGGTTGCATAGTCGACGATCCAGTCGCCGGCCGGGCGTCGGTGCTCCAGATGCTCCAGCACCAAGACCCGCTCACCGGTATCGGTGGCCAGTAACGCGGGCACCACGGGAATCTCAGCTCGGGCTGCGAGCCGCAGGGCGGCCACCTCACGGGCGTATCGCTCGTCGGCATCAGGACCGTCGACGATCTGCTTCACCACTGCCGTTGCCTCTGGCAACTCGACGCGCCACACGCGCGAGCGAGGGCTGCTGCCCAGTCTGCGAGAGCGCCTGGGCGATCCGAGCTCGGCCCGCAACTCGTCCCCGAACGGCAGTCGCAACCACATGCGCTCATCCTTCCACGGAGCCGAACGAGCGTGCGGCTACTGCGCACAACCAGCCGTCACGCTTCACGCCGCCGAGGACCGCCACACCGCTCGACTGCACACCCCCGAACGTGTCGACCAGATCAGCGCCCTCGCCACCCGCTACGACGGTGAGATGTTCGGATGCCGCTGCGGGCGGTGGCCTGACTCGCGCTACGACTGGCCCTGGTGCCCTGAGTTTGACCTGTTGCCGCCGGGCAGGGGGGTGTCCCGATAGGGCCTTCGCGACAGGCACCGTCACAGCCTTGACCGCCCCCCGGCCCGGCAACGGCCACCCGTTCCCGAGGCGATCAGGAGCAGGTGAACGCGCCCAATCGGACCGACCGGGGCTGCCCGTCACACCCAGATCCTCCGCGACTGCCGCCGGCGGTCTTGGTGCGCTGGGAGGAGATCCCGCGGCGGACCAGTAAGGCCGCCGGGCCTGCGGCTATCCCGATCAGGCGGGTTCACCCTGGGCCTCACCGTCGAGCACGGTCTGGTCAGCCGGCACCACGGCCCCGAGGCAGCCTCGGTGTCGCCCAGGCGTTCAACGGGGCGTAAACGCAGAAAAGCCCCGCACCAGTTAAGGTGCGGGGCTTTCCCACAATGATTGTTCGGCGGCGTCCTACTCTCCCACAGGGTCCCCCCTGCAGTACCATCGGCGCTGAAAGGCTTAGC
>NZ_JBSFTP010000153.1:0-5773 GCF_053591315.1 Streptomyces sp. NPDC003042 | reverse complement strand
GCTGTGGCCGCATAGAGCACGCGCCGGTCATCTTCCTCATCCATCGCCACACGAAGGCGTTGGCCATCCGCCAAAATCAAAGTCCACAAATCCGGGCGCTGCTCCAGCGTCGCCGCAACTACACATAATGGGCGGCTCCGGCGTAGGACATGCCGAGCGCCACGGTGAGCTGTTTGATGTCGAGTTGGTCGGCGAGGGTCAGCAGCCGAGTGGGCCGCAGGATCCTCGGCAGCAAGCCGACCGGGGCCAGGCTATCTCGGATGTGTGCGGCGCCGGCCGGGCCGGTGGTGATGGTCGTCAGCCGCGTCACCAGCAGATGAGGGTTGTCCGTACGCAGCGCAGCCCGGTGTCTGAGGCAGCGTTCGAGCGGCTCCACGTCGCCGTGTCGATGTCGATATCGATCGAGCGCCCTGGAAAGCGCCCTGCACGGCGGGCCATGCTGATCTGACCGAGCGTAAGAAGGCGGAGTTCGCTCGTGGTCGCGGCGTGAAGAAGCGCAGCCAGCCCGATGAACGCCTCATGAGGGTGTGTGTCCAGGCAGGTGCTCCAGCGCCGGTACAGGGGTCGCTGCTGCGTCAGGGTGAGCGTGGCGCCCCGAAAGCCTCGAGGCTGTGGGGCCCCCAGAATTGCGGCAGGGTTGTGAAGGACCGCGCTGGTGCGGTGCGCGTGGGAGAAGAGCTGGCGTAGTCCCGCAAGCCATGAGGCTCTACGGGCCGGATGACCCGGCCCTGCGTACCCTCGAAGCCATAGGGCGAGCGGACCACGCCGAGCCGGCTTCCTCGCAGATCGCCTTGCACCCCAATGTAGGTAAGTACTTGTAGTACCTACGCGCGGGTTGAGCTCAAGAGGGTGCCGAGCTTCAGGCAGCTCGGCACGCAGCGCTGGAGCCGCTCGCCGAGGTCCTGGCGGAGCGGCTGCGGCTGGAGAAGGCGCTTGCCGAGATCGAGCCCGCCTACGCGAAGGCGTACGTCACCGCGGAGGCTGGGGGGATGGTCGGTGGAGGAGCTGTCGTCGCTCGGTGCTGGTGAGCCCGCAAAGCGACCCCGCTGGAAGCCGAGGGCCAGCGGCAGGGCGCCATCGTCGGCCGGGCCAGCGCCCGCCGAAATTCCGGGACAGGCTCCCGTGGGCCTCAACGCCTGATTCCGACCGGCATCCGTACCATGGCATGCGTGGCCGCGGCCGACGGCGGGCGATCGGGGCGGCGAAAAACATCCCGTTCGGCGCCCGGCAGCCAAGCCGCTGCACGTACCGAGCGAGGCAGAGCGCTGACCGGGCCGGCGGCTGGAGCGGCTATCGACTTCGCCACCCGCACCAAGCGGGTGTCCGTGCCCGCCAGAGACCACCCGCAGCACGTCCGGCCAGGACGCGTCTCGGCCGGTTCGAGCGGCCCCCGCCGCCGGTAGAGCGTAGCGTGGAAAGCAGTACAGCTCCATCGGCGGGCACGCGTCGGCGCCGTCCGGCCTGTGCCCCCCCGCCCGAAGGCATCCGAGAGGGATGGCGTCCCACGCTGTGTGCAAGGAGAGCTGCGCGCATGTCCAGAATCCCGAAACCACCGCAACCATCGTCGTCCGCCCCTGTGCGCCACCGAGGGCGGACGGGCAAGGGCCTTTCCGTTTCGCCCATTGCCGTCCACACGGCAGCGCTCGTGTGCGTGCTGTCCCTCGGGCTCTTCGGAGTGCCGGCCTACGGGGTCTCCGGCCCGGCCTCCACCGACGTGGACGACATCAAGGTGGGCGACTGCTTCAACTCCAACGACGATCTGAAGGATTATCAGGGTGAAGATGCCGAGGCGCCCTTGACCGTGGACGTCGTGCCCTGTGACCAGCCCCACCAGTCGGAGGCATACGCCGTCTTCAACCTGGAAGACGGGCCGTACCCGGGTGAGAAGAAGATCGCCTCGATCGCTAAGGAAAAGTGCAGCGGCAAGGCGCTCACCGACTACGTGGGCGCGAATGCGAAGCTCCCGGAGACGCTGACGATCTACCACTACTATCCGCAGTCCGGCAATTGGGTGCTCGACGACCGCGCGATCACCTGCTTCCTTGCCGATACCAACGGCAAGAGCACCGGCTCGTTCCGCGCCACCGGCTCCTGAGCCTGCCCCGGCCGGGCCGGCGATTCGGGGTGCAGGCGGTGGTCCCCGTTCCGGCGGTCTCAGGACGCGTCCCTTCCGCACGGTCCCCGTCCGCTGCGGCCGTCCCCGAAACCGACCCCGCCGGTCCCCGCTCGCTCATCAGCAGGACGAGCACGGGCGCCCGGGCCAAATCGGGGCCGGACCAGGAAGAGACGGCGCGATCGACTGCGAGCGCGCATCTGACGCACGGGCAGGTCATCGGACCTGAAACAGGTCCAGGCCGGGCTCGCGGTGTCCGCCGACGGTGGTATCCCCGTCCACTCCCGGCTCTTCGACGGCGCCGCGGCCGAGGTCAGCCAGGTCGTCGGAGCGATGAAAGACCCTTCGGGCGATGGCCGCCACCAACACGTTTTTGATGGTCGCCGACTCCAAGCTGGTGCCCTACTCCAACATTACCGCTCTGCTTCAGGCCGGGGTGGAGTTCATCGCGCCCGTCCAAGGCAGCGCAGATCAAGTATGAGGTCTACGCGGCCCTGGATCCCCAGCAGGCCCAGGCCGTCGACTGGGTTCCCGAGCGGACGAGAGGAAGCCGGAGACGGAACGGGAGGCATACCGGGTCCTGGAGGGCACCCACACCTTGGCCGACCGCCGCAAAAGCGACCCGCCGCTGACGGTGCGCCGGATCCTGGTCCATTTCACCGCCGTCGCGGCCGGCCAGCAGGCGGCCCGGGCCAAACGACTGGCCAAGGCCGCCGACGACCTCGAGAAGCTCGCCGGTGCGGCAGGCGGACGGCACTACAAGACCCGGGAGAAGATCGTCGCCCGGATCGGCGTCGTCACGGCCAAGCGCCGCGTCACCTCCTCCCTGCGCTGGCACATCACCGCCGACGAGCACGGCACCCCCGGCCTCACCTGGCACTTCGACCAGGACGTGCTGAAGGCCGAGCAGCCGTCGACGGGCCGGGAGAATCGGGGCGCCAGCCAGCCCGCCGGCCCTGTGCCCAACCGCGCAGCGACCGTCGGCGAGGCCGACGGACCACGCGCCGGGCTGACTGCACTCGAAGCACAGCGCTTGCGGGCGCAGTGCGCGCGGCGCATCGACATCGGGCGTCCGGCGGCGTTCCGGGCGGCCGCGCCGCCACAGCCGAAACGCCGAAGCCCATGTCACTGGCGATGCACGGGCTATGGGGTAGAACGGTTCGTATGGACGCTGCGGTGCTTCAGCAGATGCTGGACGAGGTTGAAGACAATGCCGTCGTGCACCACGGATACACCAGCTACATGCGTGACTACGAGATCATCGTCTACGTCGGGGTGGATCCCCAGAGCAACGAGCCCGCCCACCTGCGGTACCTCTTCCGGTACTGCGTAGACGCCCGATGCGTGACGTCAGTCGCGGCTCCGACCTGGAGGATGTCTCTGGACGACCGGCTCATCGACTACGAGACCGGCGTAGATCTCGACGGATTCGTCTGGGGCGTGAAGTGGGCCAATCTGACGTGCTCGCAGGTTCTTCTCGAGTCCGAGGCCGCCGGACAGTGGTCGCGAGCCGTCGGGATCGACTTCCACGAAGTGCTCGTCGACACCAACGCCCACTCCCTCACCCTCATCTTCTCTGACCTGCGGGTCAGCGAAGTTCCGATCGGGTACGCCCCCTTCGTCACGGACTGAGTGGGCCTACGTGTCGGCCCCCGCAGAGCTCGTAACACGATCATGATCGGTGTTTGTTGAGGCGTCGCCAGCAGATGAGGGACTGTAAACCGAACGGTGTGACTCCCGATCATGGAAGATGCATCGATGACCAGCAAGAACGTGACCGAGGACGAGTCCGTCGAGCCGACTGAGCAGACGTCGTCGAAGTCTGTGGACGACCGGCTGATTGACGAGCTGGTGGCCCGAGCTCAGGCCGACGGCCTGCAGCTGACCGGCGAGGGCGGGTGTCGGCGTACTCGTTGAAGTGCTCAGCCCGGTACGGATGAACGGACTCTGTCGCTGATCTTGTGATCGGCTGGTGGTCAGGTTCTGAGGAGGATCCGGGTTCGGAGGAGGTCGAGTTTGGCTGGGCCGTATCCGGCTCACTTGATCAGCTTGACTCTGGTGACCTGGCCTTCGACTTGGCCTGAGCTCCAGGTTGAGGAGAGGCCGGCAACGACGGCGTCCTGGTCGTGGAGGAGTCCTCGGGCGAACTGCTGTAGCGATGGCAGGTCGCTGTTGTGGACGTGCTCGATCCAGTCGAAGACGTCTTGCCCGCGGCGGTCGTGCATGAGGGTGGCGAAGGTTCGGACGCGCTCGACGGCTGCATCGAGTTCGGGGCAGGCGGCCCGGACCGCCTTGAGGCCGAGGACTTCATGTGGCCGGAGCCGGTCGGGGTGCGTCATCACCCAGCGAAGTGCCCGCCGCGGTTGGGCAGGGCAGGTGTGGGAGGGGCGGGCGGTCTGGATGCCCTGCTTCAGCTGGCGGATGTATCGGTTGACGCCAGCGCGTTCGCCGCGAAAGCCCTGGTCACGGACTTCTCGGAAGAGCTGGCTGGCGTTGCGGCAGCCTTGGGTGAAGCGTTCGTAGAGGTAGGGCTTGTAGTCGTCCAGCAGGGTGCGGCGCTGGGTGACCTTGACCAGCAGCGTGTCGACGTCCGGGGTTTGGGCGTATCGGCGGACGGCGTAGTAGTCCAGGTCGAGGTCCCGGCTGATCCCGCGGAGGGACCGGCCTTGGGCGAGGAGTTCGTGGACGCGGCGGTGTCGTTCGCGGATCCGCCCGACGATCCGGCGGGGTCGGCCGCGGACGTCAAGTGTTCCGTCCGGTGGTGCGACGGGAGCCTCCTCGTCAGACTGCCTGGCCGCTTCGTGGCCGGCGCGGATGCAGGCGTAGTGGCTGGTGACGGTCCTCTCGACGGCTTTGGCGAGGTTTATTCCAGAGGTGCCATACGTCTGCGATCTGGACCGCTTGAGGGGCGGCTGCCCTGGCTGCCTCGGCGTAGGCGGAGGCCCTGTCGCGGCAGATGATCTCGACTTCCGGATGGTCTTCGAGCCACCGGGCGACCGTTGCCGCTTCCCGCCCAGGCAGGACGGCACGTACCTGCTCCGCGTCGGCGGCCTCCACCACCGCCCGCGACCACTCACCCGGGCCGGCATCCGCCGGCGGGACCAGGCCCGAACCGGTAGCCCACCGCCAGGCCGCCACCGGAACCCACAGCCGGGACGCAGCCGCGTACTCGTCGTACTCCTCACGCACCGAACGCGTCATGAAACGCACCCCAATCGCACATCGACTGGCCCGACCACCGAGCCGTGCCCGAAAGATGGCGGTATGCCTAGAAAGTTATCAAATCGCCCATTTTCACCGGCAGTTGGGGGGCGCACCGCACAAGCCGCCTACGCGTACGCGAGGGCCAAATTCACTCCGACGGGGGACGTCGGCGGGGCCCGCAGGCCCCGCCGACCGGCTAGGCGCGCGGCCGGCCGCCCCGGCCCCGGCGGAGCGTCACAAGCGCCTTGACGGCCTCCAACAGGCCGCCCGTCACCTCGGACCACTCCGGCGCCCAATGGGCCATCAACGCTTCCGCCACCACCGGGGCGAGGGCGGTCGGCCTCGCGGGAGGCGAGCCAGATCTGGGTGTACGGGCCGAGGCGGAGCAGGGTGAAGCCGTATCCGTCGGGCTGGCGTGCTTCGACGTGGACGCCGGAGTGGGCCGGGGCCATGCCG
>NZ_JBSFTP010000152.1:0-6383 GCF_053591315.1 Streptomyces sp. NPDC003042 | reverse complement strand
GGCGCGGGGTCCGGGGCGGAGCCCCGGGAAGCCGGGCCCGCGGGGGCTACGCGTACTCGGTCGGGATCACGGCCTCGCCCCGCGACAGCTGCGTCGCCGACAGCGGCAGGCCCGCGCGCGCCGCGCGGTGGCGGTCACGGGCCGTCTCCAGCGGCTCGCGGGCGACCACCTCGCCGCCCTTGACCAGCTCGACCAGCAGCTGCTGGTCCGCCAGGGCCGCGGGGACCGGTCCCACGCCGATCACCTCAGCCTCCGCCGCCCCGTCGGAGTCCAGCCGCCGGGCCGCCCACTTGCGGCCGCCGATCGAGGTCTTGCCGCCCATCGACTTCTTCGCCACGGCCACCAGCGGCGCCTTCGGGTCCGCGGACGCCGCCCGCGCCACCAGCTTGTAGACCATCGAGCACGTCGGGTGCCCGCTGCCCGTCACCAGTTGGGTGCCGACCCCGTACGCGTCCACCGGCGCCGCCGCCAGCGAGGCGATGGCGTACTCGTCCAGGTCCGAGGTGACCACGATCTTCGTCGCCGTCGCCCCCAGCTCGTCCAGCTGCTGCCGCACCCGGTGGGCCACCAGCAGCAGGTCACCGGAGTCGATGCGGACCGCGCCCAGCCCCGTACCGGCGACCTCCACGGCCGTGCGGACCGCTTCCGCGACGTCGTACGTGTCCACCAGCAGGGTCGTTGCGCCGCCCAGCGAGGCCACCTGCGCGGTGAACGCGTCCCGCTCGCTGTCGTGCACCAGCGTGAAGGCGTGCGCGCTGGTGCCGACCGTGGGGATCCCGTACCGGAAGCCGGCGGCGAGGTCGGAGGTCGAGGTGAAGCCGCCGACGTACGCGGCCCGCGCCGAGGCGACGGCCGCCAGCTCGTGGGTGCGCCGCGCGCCCATCTCGATCAGCGGGCGGGTGCCCGCCGCCGAGGCCATCCGGGAGGCGGCGGCCGCGATCGCGGAGTCGTGGTTGAGGATCGACAGGATCACGGTCTCCAGCAGCACGCACTCGGCGAAGCTGCCCTCCACCCGCAGGATCGGCGAGCCGGGGAAGTAGACCTCCCCCTCCGGGTAGCCCCAGATGTCACCTGAGAAGCGGTACGACGCCAGCCAGTCCAGGGTCCGGGCGTCGACGACGTCGCGCTCGCGCAGGAAGTCGAGCACCGCGCCGTCGAAGCGGAAGTTCTCCACGGCGTCGAGGACGCGACCGGTCCCCGCCACCACTCCGTAGCGCCGCCCCTCGGGCAGCCGCCGGGTGAAGACCTCGAAGACCGAGCGGCGGTCGGCGGCGCCGTTGGCCAGCGCTGCCTGAAGCATCGTGAGCTCGTAATGGTCCGTGAAGAGCGCCGTGGACGGCACGTCCACCGGCAGGCCCAGGTCCGCAGGGTTCATGTCAGGGATGCTAGCGCACATCTCGTCAAAGTGACGAGATGTAGGGTCGGTTTGTGCGACGGGCCGACCACAGTGGCAGCATGGGACAAGTGAGTGTTGCTCCCATTGAGATCGAACGCACCGAATCGGCCGAAGAGACCTTCGCGGTCCCCGAACCCGACGTCCCCTGGGTGACCCTGGTGCACAACGACCCGGTGAACCTCATGAGCTACGTGACGTACGTGTTCCAGGCCTACTTCGGCTATTCCAAGGACAAGGCGACCAAGCTGATGCTCGACGTGCACCACAAGGGCAAGGCGGTCGTCTCCAGCGGCACCCGCGAGGAGATGGAGCGCGACGTGCAGGCCATGCACGGCTACGGGCTCTGGGCGACCCTCTCGCAGGACCGCTTCTGATGGGCGGCGTGTTCGAAGCCCTGAAGGGCGGCGGCGCGGCCATCGCGCTGGACGAGATCGAGGTCTCCATCCTGCGCTCCCTCGCCGTGCAGCTCCTGGAGCTGATCGGCCCGGGCGAACCGGAACCCGCCGAGGACGCCGACCCGCTGGCCGTGCTCTTCGCCTCCGACGGCCCCACCGAACCCCCGTCCGACCCGGCACTCGCCCGGCTCTTCCCCGACGCCTACGGGGGCCCGGAAGCGGACCCCAAGGCGGACCCGGAGGAGCTGAGGGCGCGCTCGGCGGAATTCCGCCGCTTCACCGAGAACGACCTGCGCACCCGCAAGCGGGAGGACGCGCTGGCCGTCGTACGCAGCCTGGACGGGCTCAACCCGGCCGGCGACGAGGCGCAGGTGCTGGAACTGACGGGCGACCTGCCCCTGCGCTGGCTCGGCGCGCTCAACGACCTGCGGCTCACCATCGCGGCCCGGCTGGACATCACCGAGGACGACGAGAGCGCCGTGCTCTTCCGGCTGCCGGACGACGATCCGCGCAAGCCGATGGTCATGGCGTACCTCTGGCTCGGCGGCCTCCAGGAGACCCTCGTCGAAACCCTCTGAGAAGCTCTGAGGATCCTCAAGGCGGCGGCGTGTTCGCTCAGCGGACCCTCAAATCCGGATAACGATCAGATCACCACCCTGTGGTGATCTGACCTTTTTTATGTCCTGTGCCCCGATTTTTTCGGGCGGTCCGTCATGTTTTCGGCCCTCCGCCACCCGTAAGTACGTGATAAATCTGCACGACTGCCGACGGGACGCCACCCATGTCCCCCGGCTCGCTCGGGCCGGCTGACCGCCGGCGTGCAACTCCATCCGTATCCGGGGGGATCGAGGACCCGATCCGCAGCCAGTCAAGGCGCGGGTCGGCGTGGAGAAAGGCGCACAAGACATGACCTCAGTGCAGGTCGAGCAGCACGGCAAGACGCCCGGAGAGGGCGCGCAGGGCGAGGGCGACGGTTACCACCGCGCACTCGGCGCCCGCCAGATCCAGATGATCGCGATCGGCGGAGCCATCGGCACCGGCCTGTTCCTGGGCGCGGGCAAGGCCATCTCCAAGGCCGGACCGAGCCTGATCCTGGCCTACGCCATCGCGGGCCTGGTCATCTTCTTCATCATGCGGGCCCTGGGCGAGCTGCTCATGTACCGCCCCGTCTCCGGCTCCTTCTCGGACTACGCCCGCGAGTTCCTGGGCCCGTTCTGGGGATACGTCACCGGCTGGACGTACTGGCTGTTCTGGGTGGTCACCGGCATCACCGAGGTCACCGCGGCCGCGCAGTACATGTCGTACTGGACCCACGACAGCTTCCCGCAATGGGCCTACGCGCTGATCTTCACCGTGATCCTCTACGGCGCCAACCTGATCTCCGTGAAGCTCTTCGGCGAGCTGGAGTTCTGGTTCTCCATGGTCAAGGTCACCGCCATCGTCGGCATGATCCTGATCTGCGCCGGCATCCTCACCATCGGCTTCTCCGACGCCGGTGACACCGCCACCGTCACCAACCTCTGGAACGACGGCGGCTTCTTCCCCAAGGGCATCGGCGGCACGCTGATGACCCTGCAGATCGTGATGTTCGCCTTCCTCGCGGTCGAACTGGTCGGCGTCACCGCCGGCGAGTCCAAGGACCCCGAGAAGACCCTGCCCAAGGCCATCAACACCGTGCCGTGGCGCATCGCCGTCTTCTACGTCGGCGCGCTGATCATGATCCTGTCGGTCGTCCCGTGGCACGAGTTCCAGCCCGGCGTCAGCCCCTTCGTCGCCGCCTTCGAGAAGATGGGCCTCGGCGTCGGCGCCGCCATCGTCAACTTCGTCGTGCTGACCGCCGCCCTGTCCTCCTGCAACTCGGGCATGTACTCCACCGGCCGCATGCTGCGCGACCTCGCGCTCAACGGCCAGGGCCCGAAGTTCTTCACCAAGCTCACCAAGAACGGCACCCCGCTCATCGGCACGACGTTCTCCGCCGCGCTGATGCTGGCGGGCGTCTGGATCAACTACGTCGCCCCGGGCAAGGCCTTTGACTACGTCGTCTCCTTCGCCACCATCTCCGGCATGTGGGCCTGGATCATGATCCTGGTCTGCCAGCTCCGCTACCGCGCCAAGGCCGACCGCGGCGAACTCCCGCAGTCCTCCTTCCGGGCGCCGGGCGCCCCGTGGACGAGCTGGTTCGCGCTGCTGTTCATCGGCATGGTCATCGTGATGATGGGCGCCGACCAGGACGCGCGGGTCTCGCTGTACTGCGCTCCGCTGTGGGGCCTGGTCCTGGCCGTCTCCTACCTCGTCCTGGGTCGCCGCGACTCGGGCGGCGGCAGTGCCTCGCTCAAGGTCTCCGTGGGCTCCGACGAGATCTGAGCCGCCGGCGCCGCCGGCACCGCCGGGCCCTGTGCCCGGGCCGGTCCTGTCCACCATGCGGGCCCTTCCGTACCACGCCTCGGTACGGGAGGGCCCGTCTGTTTATCCTTTCGCTCATGCTGACCCTCACCCAGGACCTGTACGACCAGATCGTCGAGCACGCCCGCCGGGACCACCCGGACGAGGCGTGCGGCGTCGTGGCCGGCCCGGCGGGCACCGGCCGCCCCGAGCGGTTCATCCCGATGCTCAACGCGGCGCGCTCGCCCACGTTCTACGAGTTCGACTCGAAGGATCTGCTCAAGCTCTACCGCGAGCTCGACGACCGGGACGAGGATCCCGTGATCATCTACCACTCGCACACCGCGACCGAGGCCTACCCCTCGCGCACCGACATCACGTACGCGAACGAGCCCGCGGCGCACTACGTACTCGTCTCGACGGCCGACAAGGACGGCCTCGGGGAGTTCCAGTTCCGCTCCTACCGGATCGTCGACGGCGTCATCACCGAGGAAGAAGTGCAGGTCGTACAGGCCTACTGACCAGTATGTGAGCGGTACTGGTCCACGATGCGGGATCACACTCCAAACGGGGGACCGGGAATCGTTAACATGACCGCATGGTTTCCCACGACGTGAGCATCGAGACGCCCGGCAGGCTGCTGCTCGTGGCGCGGCTGCACGTCGACCTGTGCCGCCTCGCCAGCGCCATCTGTCCTGCCGCCTGAGCACCACAGCCCTCTTGCGCGGGGGGCCGACGAACCGCGCGCCCTTACGCCCTTGCGTTCTTACGCCCTCCCTCCTGACTGGAGCCAGCCATGGCCATCGAGGTCCGCATCCCCACCATCCTCCGCACCTACACCGATGGCGAGAAGGCCGTGAAGGGCGAGGGCACCACCCTCGCCGACCTCTTCACCGACCTCGAGACCCGCCACAAGGGCATCCACGAGCGCATTGTCGACGACGGCAAACTGCGCCGCTTCGTGAACGTCTACCTCAACGACGAGGACGTCCGCTTCCTCGACGGCATCACCACCGAACTCAGCGACGGCGACACCGTCACCATCCTCCCGGCCGTGGCCGGCGGATCGAAGTAATGCGCTACGACTCCCCGCTCGCGGCCGTCGGCAACACGCCGCTCGTCCGCCTGCCCCGGCTCTCGCCCTCGGACCAGGTCCGCATCTGGGCGAAGCTGGAGGACCGCAACCCGACCGGCTCGATCAAGGACCGCCCCGCGCTCCACATGGTCGAACAGGCGGAGAAGGACGGCCGCCTCTACCCGGGCTGCACCATCCTGGAGCCGACCTCCGGCAACACCGGCATCTCCCTGGCGATGGCCGCCCGGCTCAAGGGCTACCGCATCGTCTGCGTGATGCCGGAGAACACCTCCCACGAGCGCCGGGACCTGCTGGCCATGTGGGGAGCCGAGATCATCTCCTCGCCGGCGGCGGGAGGGTCCAACACCGCGGTCCGCGTGGCCAAGGAACTGGCGGCGGAGCACCCGGACTGGGTGATGCTCTACCAGTACGGCAACCCGGACAACGCGGGCGCCCACTACGCCACGACCGGCCCGGAGATCCTCGCCGACCTCCCGTCGATCACCCACTTCGTGGCCGGCCTGGGCACGACCGGCACCCTGATGGGCGTCGGCCGCTACCTGCGCGAACACGTCGAGGGCATCAAGATCGTCGCCGCCGAGCCGAGGTACGACGACCTCGTCTACGGCCTGCGCAACCTCGACGAGGGCTTCGTCCCCGAGCTCTACGACGCCTCCGTGCTCACCAGCCGCTTCTCGGTGGGCTCGGCCGACGCCGTGACCCGCACCCGCGACCTACTGCGCGAGGAGGGCATCTTCGCCGGAGTCTCCACGGGCGCCGCCCTGCACGCGGCGATCGGCGTGGGCCGCAAGGCGGTGGCCGCCGGGGAATCCGCCGACATCGTGTTCATCGTCGCGGACGGCGGCTGGAAGTACCTGTCGACGGGCGTCTACACGGCCCCGACGACGGAGGCCGCGATCGCCGCGGTCCAAGGCCAACTCTGGGCGTAGCCCCTCGGGGGGCCCGCGCGCGGGCCTCCGCACCCCTTCCAGCCCCGCCGGCGTTCGAGGTGTGGGCCCCCGCCCCCTTCAGCCCCGCCGGCGTTTGAGGCGCGGGGCCGGAGTTCGGTGGGACTCCCCCGGCCTATCCGCTGGCGATCGTGCCGAGGCCGGCTGTCGAGGGGGCCCAGCGGGCA
>NZ_JBSFTP010000151.1:0-6627 GCF_053591315.1 Streptomyces sp. NPDC003042 | reverse complement strand
CGCACGAAGCTGTTCCCGGGCTCGCAGCGGCTGATCGAGCTGGCGGACCGGCTTGAGCAGCTCCAGGTCGAGGCCCTGTGCTGGTGCGGCGCCCGTGCCACGCACAACGCCCGCACGGTGGGCGGCGAGATGGTCGTGGAAGGCGCGCAGGTGGTGGTCGGGGACGTGAACCGCCCGGCGGGGGAGATCGGTTACGAGGTCCTGTGCCGCCGCCACCACCGCAAGCGCATGACCTCGGCCGCGGCCCACGCCGGCGCCCTCTCCCCGGACGTCCTCCCCGTCAACCACGCCTGACCGTCTTCTTCCATGCCGGCGGCCGAGTTACCGGAGACCGTGACTGTCGAGACGGTGGATGAGGCCGGGCCGGCTCCGGTAGGTGTCGCGCAGGAGCCCCAGACGCTGCTGGAAATCGACACCGTGTCCGGCGTGAGCGCAGGCATCGCGCAGGTCACGAAGGAGGGCGACAGCCGCGTCGTAGGCACTGGTCTTCTTGGAGGCGATGTGTGCTTCGGCCTGGTTCCAGATGACGTCCGCCTCGGCGGCGAGTGCGGTCAGGCGCGTGGCGCGGGCTCGCAACCGGTCGCGTTCGGCGTGCCCGTGGCGCTCGGCGCGGCGGGTGTGCGCCGCATCCAGCAGCCGGGCGGCGGTCCGGCGACCGGGTGCGGTCGCTGGGGCGGAGGTTTCCCGCAGACGGTGCAGGAGTTCGCTGTGCAAGTGGGGTTCCGGGCCGAGGGCGAGGCGCACCAGTAGGGCGTCCTTCTCCTCGTCCGGGAGGGCGGAGACGAGTCGCGCGAGCTCCTTCCGTGTCAGACCGGCCGCGGGTTCCGGTGCCGCGGTGCTGCTCTGTGCGGCGACAGCGAGCAGGTCGGTGTCGACGCGCAGGAAGTCCGCGAGCGCGCTTTGCGGAGCCGTGAGTTCGCCCAGGCCGACGGGGACGGGAGGCTCCAGGGCGGACTGGTACTCCTCTTCGTCGTCGTCCTCGGCTTCCCAGGCAGAGAGGGCGGAGAGCCACGCCAGATAGAGGGGCCGCATATCGCCGGTGGCGAGTTCCTCGCGTACGCCGATGACGGCGGCCAGGGAATCGTCGGCTCCCTCGACCCAGTCGCCGCCCTCGTCCTCGCTGGTCAGGTCGAGGAGAAGGTGGGTCCGGGTGGCCCAGGTTTCGACGTGGTGGCCGAGAGCGTACGGTTGGACGCTGCGCAGGGCCAGGCGCTGTAGGGGCAGGCGGAGCATCAGCCGGCGTGTGCCCCAGCTGGCGACGTACAGATGGGCGTCGAAGTACCGCTCCACCAGGTTTCGCGGATTCCCCCGCAGGTCGCCCCAGTGGTATTCGTTGGTGAAGCTGGTGGCGGTGATCCTGGCACGGCTGGAGACGCCCCGCAGTGCTTCCCGCTGGTCGCCGCTCAGCGGCCGGTCGAGGGCCTGAAACTCGTAGTACTGGTACTCGCTCACCGGAAGCACCCTACGGCTGACGGCGGTGCGGGAGGGTTGGTTCGGCGAGGCGGCGAGGGCACGGAACGGAGCGATTGTGGACGAGTCTCATGGCAAGACAGTGGGACAGGTGCGGGAGTTGGTCGGGTGGATCGGCGCGGGACGGAAATTGACGCAGACCGGCCGCATCACTCTCGCGGACGCCCGGACCTTGGTGGAGCTGCTGGGCACCGGCGACCAGATGGACCCGGTGATCGGCGACCGGATGTTCAAGACGAAGTCCAGCGAGGAGCTGTACCACCTCAACCTGCTGGCGGAATGGGCTAAGGCCGCCCGACTGCTGAGGGTTGCCGGTGGCCGTCTGCTCCCGGTGAAGAAGAACGCCCGGCTGCTCGACCGGCCCGACGGCCTGTGGAACGCCCTCTTCGAAGCGGTCCCGCGCATCGGGAGTGCCGTACTGGTCTCGGGGTGGCTTGAGTCGGTCTTCTCGCAGGAGTATGCCGCCGGCCTGCGGACGCTGCTGCATCGGCTCTACGCGGCTCGCGGCCCGGTCGCCGGCGACGCGCTGCGCAGAGCGGTGTGGCAGGCGGTGACCGCTCCTTACATCCTCGACGATGTGCCGCCCGAGCGGCTGCGGGGCTGGCGCGGTAGCAACGACCGTGACGTGCGGCTGTTGCTCGACGCCCTCGCGGCCCTCGGGGCGGTCCGAAGCGACGATGACACCGTGGAGCTGACCGGTCAGGGCAGGCGGGCCGTGGCCGTGATGCGCGGCGAACCGCTCCCCGGAGAACCGGTGTTCCAGCTGCGCATCGATCTGGAGGACATTGTCGAACCGGCGGTCTGGCGACGTGTGCTGGTGCCGGCCGCGGCCCGGCTCGACCAAGCGCATGCTGTGATCCAGGCTGTCATGGGCTGGGAGAACAGCCATATGCACGCCTTCACCGTGGACGGCGTCCAGTACGGCCGGGCCAACACCGAGCTCGACTTCCGGGACGAGCGGGGCGTCACTCTCGGCGCCCTGCTCAAGGAGGGAGGGAGCCTTGCGTACACGTACGACTTCGGTGACTCTTGGGACCACCGCGTCACGGTGGAGCACCGGATCGCAGCCGAGGCGGACCGGATCTATCCCGTCTGCGTAGCCGGTTCCGGCGCGTGCCCTCCTGAGGACTGCGGAGGCGCCGGGGCCTATGAAGACCTCAAGCGGACTCTCGCCGATCCGACGCGGACGGAGCACGACGACCTCGTGCGGTGGCTTGGCCTTGACTCCGGGGTGGGGTTCGACCCGGCCCGGTTCACCCCCGGCGAAGCCAATGACAGACTCCAGCAGATGTAACCCACCCATCCCGGGCGCCACCCCTGGGCGGGCTCGGTGTGGGCGCACGGCCCTCGTACTCTCGCGCCCGAGAGTCGGACGGTGCCGAAGGGCTGCGGGGAGCGGTCGCGGCTCGGCTGACATGGCGGATGCCCCAGTAAGCCTGTCTGGAAGCCGGCATGGTGGAGGCGAGGTGGTAGCACCACTTGGATGAGCTGATCTCGCCGAGTCACGGGCATGCCGCACCCAGATGATCTACCGTTGGCGGCGCGTGCCGATATGGGCTGTGAAGCTCCATGAAAGCCATGGGACGGGAGACGTGTAGTGCCGATCGGATTCGTCGATCGCGTTGAGCACATGGAGGAACTGCGCTCGGTCTTGGCCGGGCTTGCGGAAGGGCGAGGCGGCCAGGCCGTTGCTTTCGACAGCGTGTCAGGAATGGGTAAGTCCGCTCTGCTGAGGGCGTTCGAGGCCGAGGCTGTCGTGTCTCCGGGTCCCGCGAGGTGTCGGATCGTGTCCACCAGGTGTCAACCCGGAATCGGGCCGGACCTGATGTACGGGCCGGTGCTCGATCTACTCCTGAAGCTCGGCGAAGACCAGGAGCCCAAGCGGCGCGGTGTCTTCAGGAGGATGCTTGGTGCCACCGGTCAGGGAGTGGTCCGATCAGCGCCGGAGGTGCTGTCCGCGATCGTTCCCGGACTCGGGGCGGTGTTCACGCTGGGCAGGGAGATCACAGAGGCCTCGCTCGATTCCGGGTCGATGCCCTTCGACAGCCTGTTGCCTTTTCGGCATGCGGCAGCGCTCAGGATCGTTGACGGCCTGCTGGAGGTGGTCAGGCAGGGTCCGCCGACCGCGCTCGTGATCGACGACGTCCAGCACATCGACGAGAGCAGCCAGTTCGTCCTCGACCAGCTTCTACGCAAACTGCCGCAGGAGCAGCTCGCCATCGTACTCAGTCACACGAGCGACGGAGCGTACGCGGACGGCCGGGAATCCAAGGTCGAGGCGCTGCTGCACCGCTGGGCCACTGAAGGGCTACTACGGCGCAGGACGATGAGGGGACTGCCACAGGACGCGATCGCCGAACTTGTCGCACAGCGGCATCCGGCGGCTCCGCCTGCCCTCTCGCACCAACTGGCGGAGCTGACGGGCGGTCATACCATCTTCGTGACGCTCTGCCTGGACGAGTGGAGCCCCGACCACGGGGCCGATGTGGCCCTGCCGCCTACCCTCTCGCGGGTGGTGGAGGAGCGGTTGCGCACACTGACCGAGCAGGACCGTGCTCTGATCGCCACTGGGGCCGCCCAAGGGGACGTGTTCCTGTCTGGCACGGTCGCGGCAGTCACGGGGATGTCGCACGACGTTGTGATGGAGCGGCTGCGGCTGATCGCCCGGGATCACCGTCTGATCGTCCCCGAGGCGCCTCCCGCATGGGCGCGCTGGGAAGCGGCGGACTGCTACCGCTTTGAGCACCGCGCGCTGTGGAGCGTTGTCTACGCACAGCAGAGCGCCGAGCAGATGCGGTCGCGGCACGCACGTATCGCGGTGGCGCTCAGCCAGGCGCAACCGGAGACTACATCGCTGGAGCGGCGGCTGGAGATCGCGCGTCATCTGAGACAGGGCGGCCCTGCCTGTCTCGCAGCGTCGGCCGACGCCCATTTCTCGCTTGCGCGCGACGCGGCCACGGAAGGGTTGTCGTTCGCCGAGGCCGAGCGGCACTGTGAAGAGGTGATCAAGGCCACCCGGGATCTGCCGACGGGTACGGAGGGCCGGGACCGGCGTTTCGTACAGGCCGTGGAGTTGCTGCTCTCGCTGACCGAGGTGCGCTGGCGAGGACAGAGCCGGCCTGCAGGCGGACCCGACATCGACGACCTGGCGGCTGAGGCGGAGGCCGCGGCGACCCGGTGCGCGGAGCCGGAACTGGCCATCCGCGCAACGCTGCTGCGCGGCAAGACCCTGCTCGCCACGCAGGGACTCGGACCTTCACTGGTCAAGCTGGCCGCTGCCGTGGAGCTGGCCGAGGAGCACGGGGACCCGGTCGCACTCTTCGTGGCCCGTGTCGAATACGGCCGCCAGGTCTCCAAGCGGAGGCTGGCCGATGGCCTGGCACAGCTCCGGGAGGCGGAACGGATGTACGCCTCGGACCCGCGCCTGGGCGGCAGCGGTGAGCCGGTCCTGCAGCACGCCCGCAATCTGGGAGAGATGCAGCTCGGCATCACCCTCTTCGACAGCGGGCACTTGACCGAGGCGCTGACGAGGCTGACCCGGTGTGTCACGCGGTTGCGCGACGAGCCGTTGAAGGCGGAGCTGCCTATAGCGCTCAACTACTTCGCCCAGGTGCACGTGGGCCTCGGCGACTACGGGAAGGCAGAGGAGGCCCTGCGTGAAGCTCTCGATTTCGAGGCGGACCGTGGCGGTGACAGCGCTTGGCACGCCTACAATGCCGCGCTCCTCGCCCGTATTGTCTCGCAGCGTTCCCAAGACCCGGACGAGAGCCGTCGGCTGATCGCCGAGGCCTGGGCGGAAACAGAGCGGACGTGGCTGGCCAATCTGGTCCCCATCGTGCGGAATCTCTATGCGGAAGTGCTGCTCGACCATGCGGACGAGTACGGGGAGGCGCTCGACGGGGCGGAACGGCTGGCGGTCGCCACATGTGTCGAGACGCGGCACAGCGGCATGGTGCGCAGTGAGATTGCCGCGCATTCCCTGCGCAGCCGGATTCTGGTGCGCAAGGGCGACGTGGAGGGAGCCGAGGAGCATGCGCGGGAGGCCCTCCGCATCTTGGAAGAGGTCGGGGACATGCCCGCGCTGCGGACGGAGGAGGTCCTCTACCACTCGGCGCTCGTCCTCTCGGCAGGCGGATCCGAGGACGAAGCGCGGGCACTGCTCGACCGTGCCCGGGGCGCGGTCCTGCGCAAGGCGGACCTGATCGCCGATGACGCGATGCGGGACCGCTTCCTGGCCGGCGTATCGCTCAACCGTGCCATTCTCGGAGACGGCGAGGTCGATCGGTGATGCGTGAAGCACTCATGCCGGAGGGAGTTCCGCCGCTCGCGGGCAGACTGGGGTGGCCATGCTGACGATCACCAAGGAGTTTCACTTCTCGGCCAGTCACGTTCTCGACCGACTGCCGAGCTGGCACCCCTGCGCCCGCATGCATGGACACAACTATGTCGTGGTACTCGAGCTCTGCGCCCGCCGGGAGGACCTCACCGAGGCGGGTTTCGTACGGGACTATCGGGATCTCGATGCGTTCAAGAAATGGATGGATGAGACCCTCGACCACCGTCACTTGAATGAGGCGATGGGGGGGGGTGCCTCACCCTCGGCGGAGAATCTCGCCGTATGGATCTTCGACCTCTGGAGGGAACGAATCCCCGAGCTCACGGCGGTCAAGGTCTCGGAGACGCCCAAGACCTGGGCTGAGTACCGGCCCGGCTGACGGAAGCGCGATCGGGGCCGCCTTCCACCTGTGCGTCGACCTCGGGGTAACGGGAGCACCGGACTCTGGCGCGAGTTGGTGGTTGGTCAAGAAAGAAGACACTGGCGCTCCAGATCGGCCACAACCGCTCGGCCCGGGGCCTGCAGGGTGTGATCTTCACCCGTGACGACCGGGCGGGCGAGGGGAAGCTGTCCTCCCGCCTCGGCCTGGTGACGGAGGCGGTCGAGGCGACCGAGGGCATGGATCTGTACGCGTACTTGGTCGCGCAGCTCTCGCAGGGCGGCAGGGTGGACTATGTGATCGTGGACGAGGCCCAGTTCCTGGCCCCGGAGCAGATCGACCAGTTGGCGCGCATCGTGGACGACCTGGACATGGACGTCTTCGCGTTCGGTATCACCACGGACTTCCGCACGAAGCTGTTCCCGGGCTCGCAGCGGCTGAT
>NZ_JBSFTP010000150.1:0-6748 GCF_053591315.1 Streptomyces sp. NPDC003042 | reverse complement strand
CTGGCCCTTCCCGCCCTGCTCCTCGCCTTCGTGCTGATCCCGAAGGACCGACAGCGCGACAGAGGACGCAGGTTCGACCTGCCCGGTGCGCTCAGCGTCACCCTCGGGGTCACATCGATCGTGTTCGCACTGGTGCAAGGACCGGCACTGGGCTGGCTCTCGCCCGGCATCCTCGTCAGCGCGGCGGCCGGGCTGCTCCTGCTGGGAGTCTTCGCGCTCGTCGAGCGGAGCAGCAGCGACCCGCTCGTGCCGCCGCGGCTGCTCGCCAACCGCAGCCTCATCACCAGCCTCGTCATCGCCTTCATGTTCATGGCTACATTCGGCTCGGTGCTGTACTTCCTCTCGATCTACTTCCAAGAGGTCCTCGGCTACGACGCCTTGCAGACCGGCGCCGGATTCCTGATCCCGACGGCGGTCGTCGTCGCCGGGTCGACGACCGCCGGCCAACTGGTGACGCGATGCGGTCTGCGACCCACGCTCCTCGGCGCTCTCGCCATCGGTGCGCTCGGCGCCGTCCTGCTCGGTTTCGCGATCTCCCCGGACGGCTCCTACACCGCGCTGCTCCCCGGGCTCGTCGCCCTCAGCATCGGTGACGGGATCGTCTTCACCGCCATGTTCATCGCCGCCGGAACCGGCGTGCCCGACGCGGATCAGGGCATCGCCTCGGGCATCGCCTCGACCGGCTCGGGGATGGGCGCCGCCATGGGGCTCGCCGTCCTGGTACTCGTGGCGACGGCCGGCCTCGACGGCCTGACGGGTGAGCAGCTGCGCAGCGGGACGGCGCACGGGATCAGCACCACCCTGTTCGTGGTGGCGGCGGGGATCGCCCTGACCTTCCTCGTTGCCCTGTTCAGGCGTGAGGGGGAAGCCGGAGCGCATCCGCCGCCACCACCCAGGGGCCGTCGTTGCTGACGTCCCGTCCGGCTCAGCGAACGGGGGCCGCGAGCGGTCCGGGGAGCGCCGGGACGGCCGGGGGCAGCGCGCGGGGTGCGGCCGGGATCGCGGTGGTCGGGGCCTCGACGCCACGGTCCCCGGCCGGGTCCGGCGTACGCGGCGCGGTGGTGCCGCAGAGGGCCTGGTCGCGGTAGTCCACCAGGGCGGCGTCGGCCGGGTGGGGGTCGAAGGCGGTGCCGTCGGCGTTGGGATGCTGGTACTTCATCAGGTGGTAGCCGACCGCGAACTGCCGGGTGCCGTCCGGGCTGGACATGGCCGAGGTGCCGGCGCCCCAGACGGCCCCGTCGTGGCCCCAGGCCGGGCCGCACGGCGTGTCCATGGTGTAGATGCCGAGGCCGTAGCGCATGACCACCGTTCCCTTCTCGTTCTTGACGTCGACGGTGGTGCGCATCTGGTCCAGCTGGCGACGCGGCAGGAGGTCGCGGGTCAGCAGGGCGCGGTAAAAGGTGTTGAGGTCCTGCGGGGTGGAGACGAGGGCGCCCGCGGTGCCGGCCCAGGTCATGCTGTAGACGCTGTAGTCGCGCGGCGGGTCGATGAGCCCGTAGAAGTTCTCGTACATCCGGGGGTGAGCGCCGCGGATGCGCGGGTCGGTGCCCGGAAGTAGGTGTTCCGCAGGCCTGCCCGCCGGATCACGTCCTGGGCGATCAGCCGCTCCGGGTCCTGGCCGGTCACCTCGCGGAGCACCTCGCCCAGCCGCAGGTAGTTGGTGTTCGAGTAGGCCCAGTCGGTGCCGGGTTCGAACAGCTGCGGCCGGGCGTCCCCGTAGCCGATCAGCTCGGCGGGCTCCACCGTGCGCAGCCGCTGGTCGTCCAAGCTGTCCGTGGTCCGGTTCTGAAGGGAGGGGAAGGCGTCCAGGATGTAGTCGTCTATACCGCTGGTGTGGTTGAGGAGCATGCGTACGGTCACCTTGCGGCCACGCTCGCCGGGCAGCAGTTCGGGTACGTAGTCGCCGACCGGGCGGTCCAGGTCTATCCGGCCCTTCGCGGACTGCTGGAGTACGGCGACGGCGGTGAACGTCTTGGTGACGCTGCCGACGCGGTGCCGGAGGTCGGGCCGGGCCGGGCGTCCGGTCGAAGTGCCGGTTCGTGGCAGGGAGCGGAAGCGGGAAGCGGGCCCTGCCCGGCCGCGCTCGCGGCCGGGGCGAGGCCCGCCAGCAGGGCCACGGGCCACGGCACTCGCCGCGGCGGCACGGCGCAGCCGCCGTCGGGGACGGTCGGCGGATCGGTCGGCGGGGTGGTCGGCAGGACGGGTGTGGGGCAAGGCGACTCCTCGTCGGTGGCCCGGTGGGGCCCGGCGATCTGGGACACCTCGAGTCTCGCCGCCGACCCGGCGGCGCCTCTTCCTCCGCCAGGACCAAACAGGCATCAACCTCCGGAAGGAGAAGCATCTTGACAGGCCATTACATTTGTCACTTCCCGCCCCGCCCGCTCGATCAGGGGCGACGGGCCCGGCCCGGTGGCAAGGCCGGCCGCACGGCGGCACGTGCTGATCACTCGTTCCATTCGATGGCGAGCCGCCCGGTGGCGCCGTCACGACGGACCACGCAGGTGCGGGGTTGCAGGGCGAACTCCTCGGTGGCCCATCCGACGATCGCCGGAGCGAGGGCCACCTCGTGGTAGTCCACCTCGACGATCTCCAGGGCCCGGACCCCGATCAGGAGGTACGGCCTGGTCTCGACGCGTTCGATGCCGTCGGACACCTTGCCCAGGCCGTGCCGCAGCCAGCCGATCTCGCGTTCGTTCAGCTCGAGCCGGTTCCCGTAGAAGGCGTTCTCGACTTCGGAGGCGTCCAGCCAGACCCGGCCGGAGACGGGGGCGCCGACGGCCGGCGGGGTCGCCAGGCGGGCGACCTCGGCCTTGATTCCGAGGAACAGTCCGAAACCGGCCTTCTGCACCTTGTAGCGGTAGCTCCGCAGGGTCATGGTTCGTTTCCTTTCCCGGCGGCTTCTCGCGCGGCAGGCCCCCAAGGTAGGGCACACCTCCACGGGCTCCCTTCCCTGCCCGGCGGTCCCCACCGGAGGCGAGTGGCCCACCGGACGGTCCGGCCACCTTTGACTGCCCCCCGCGGGCCGGCGCTGCCGCGGCCCTGACCCGCCATGACTGACCACGTGCAGGAGGGCACAGGGGGCCGAACCGCGCCTGGCATGCTACGGACATGCCCACGGAAGCTGTTGACGCGTAGTTCGACGGAAACCGGGGAACAGCGGGAGTCCGAGCAGCTGCTCGCCGACGACGTGGTCGCGTGGTCCGACGGCGGCGGCCAGGGGGGGCGCCGCACGCCGGACGATCGTCACACGCGAGAAGGTGCTCCCCTATCTGCTGGACCTTCGCCGCCCGGCTGTTCGGGTGATCCACACCCCTTGACCCAGGGTGTCCCGCGCGGCGTCAGGCGGTGGCCGCGCGCCGGATCGCACCGAGCGCGCGCGTCACGTCCTCGTCGGTCGTCGACCAGTTGCTCACCGAGATCCGCATGACGCGTCGGCCGTGCCACGTGGAACCGCTGATCCACGCTGTACCGTCGTCGAGGAGCCGCGTGAGGACCTGTTCGGTACGGGCGTCGTCCCCGAACTCGGCGCAGACCTGGGTGAACACCACGTCGTTGAGGACCGTCGCGCCGTCGATCTCGGCGATACCGGCCGCGAAGGCGGAGGCGTGCCCGCAGAGCCGCTCGACGAGCCCGGCCACCCCCGACCGGCCGAGGCACCGGAGTACGGCCCACACGGGGAAGGCCCGGCCGCGCCGGGAGAGTTCGGGGACCTTGTCGATGGGGTCGCCCTGTTCGTGCTGGATGAGGTAGTCACCGTGCATGCCCATCGCCGCCCGGAGCGCGGACGGGTCGCGCACGAGGGCGAGGCCGCAGTCGTAGGGGACGTTCAGGGTCTTGTGCGCGTCCGTCGCCCAGGAGTCGGCGTCGGCGCTGCCCGCCGTCAGGTGTGCGTACGCGGGGGAGGCGGCCGCCCACAGTCCGAAGGCCCCGTCGACGTGCACCCACGCCTCCGCCTCCCGCGCGGCACGGATCGCCTCCGGGAACGGGTCGAAGGCCCCGGAGTGGATGTCCCCGGCCTGGAGGACCACGAGCGTGGGGCCCCGGCCGCTGGCCGCCAGGGCGTGCCGCAGCGCCCCGAGCTCGATGCGTCCTTGGTCGTCCGCCTTCACCAGTTCGGGCGTGCCGAGCCCCAGGTAGCGCAGAGCCAGGTCAACGGCGATGTGGCGGTCCTCGCCGGCGATGACGCGTACGGCCGGCCCGCCCTGGAGTCCGTCATGGGCGACGTTCCAGCCGGCGCGCCGCAGCACCGCGTCGCGCCCTGCGGCGAGGCAGGTGAAGTTCGCCATCGTGGCGCCGGTGGTGAAACCGACGGCGCTGTCGCCCGGCAGGCCGAGCAGATCCAGCAGCCACGCGCCGGCGACGTCCTCCACCGCGCTGTACGCGGGCGAGGCGGCACGCATCACGGAGTTCTGGTCCCAAGCACTGACCAGCCAGTCCGCGGCCAGCGCGGCGGGTTCGGTCCCACCGACCACGAAGCCGTAGAAGCGGCCGCTGGGGAACGCGGTGAGCCCGGGCTCGCAGGCCGTGGCCAGCAGGTCGACGACGTCTGCGGGCACGCCGGGACCGTCGGGCAGGTCGGCACCGAGCGCGCGCACGATCTCGTCGACCGAAGCCCGCGCGGGAACCCGCCGGTCGGACAGGCTCGCCAGCCAGCGGACGGCATGGCCGTGTGCCTGTCGCAGCGCCGCCTCTCGCGCGTCCATACCTCGGACTATGAGACCGCCACCCACGCCACGCAAACCACGCCCCGCCCGGTCGCCCCCCATGCGCGCGGTGAGGCCCGGCACGCTCCGCCCGGATCAGGGGCGAAAGCGCAGCGGGTGGTCCGCCGGTACCTCCACGACGGCGATCCGCACGCCGTCGGGGTCGGCGATCCACATCTCGATCAGGCCCCAGGGCTCGCGCAGCGGAGGCCGCAGCACCTCCTCCCGGCCGCGCAGCTCCTCGTACGCCGCCTGTACGTCCGCGACCTGGAGCCACAGCCGCAGCCCCGGCGCGGGCGGCGTCTCGGCGCGCCCCGACACCTCGAGGAAGCCGCCGCCGAGGAAGTAGACCGTGCCGCGCTCGGGGCCGGTGCCGAACTCGCGGTAGACGGCGAGCCCCAGGATGTCGCCGTAGAAGGCGCGTGAGCGCTCGGGGTCCGTGGGACGCAGCAGAACCCTGCTGCCCAGTACGTGCACCATGACCCCACCCTCGCGCAGACCGGGACCGCCGTCCACGATGCCCGGCCCGCCACCGCGCGCCCGTGAGGCCTTCGGCGGCACCTGCCAGGCAGGCGGCGGCCTCCGCGACCCCGGGGCGGGAAGGTGCAGTCGGTGTCCACCGTGGCAGACGTGGGATGCTCGAAGCATGCACAGGGATTCGGTGGTCCCCGGCGAGTCCGCGTCCGCCGGCTCCGACGTGCTGGCTCTGGCGAAGGCGGTGGCCAGGCTGCGGTCCGAGAGCGCGGCCATGGAAGGGATCGCGGTGGCCTCGACCGTACTGGAGCGGGACAAGGGCGCTCTCATGGCCGAAGTGGGGGTCTCGGCCGAAGCTGCGTACGAGACGCTCCTCGGGCGCGCCGCGCAGCGCCGGCGGACCCTCATGGAGGAGTGCCAGGCGCAGCAGTTCGGCGTCCGTCAGTTTCGGGGGTCGCCCGATCCGGCGACAAGGCGCCACGTGGTCGTCGAAGACGTACAGTGCGGCCAGAACGGCGTCCAGATTTGTCTTCACACACTCACCAACGGGCGTCCCTCGCCATGGTCGCGACCAGCACAGACTTCGGACTCATTCATCCAGTCGGCCCCGGTTGGCGTTGGAAGCGGCCCGCAGGGTAGCGGGACGGGCTGTGCTGGGGTGCGCGACGCCCCCGTCGATCGCCGGTCGGCCGGCCCATCGCCGGCGGGACGCGACTGCGCGCAGGCCGCGCATCAAGGTTCGCGGGGCGCCCCGCGGGCGGGCGCCGAGGCAGGACCGACGGCCGGGGCCGGGGCGGGGCCGCCGACGGCTGGTGCCGGGGCCGCTGACGGTGCGCCTCAGATGCGAAGCGTCCCGGGGAACGCGCCGTGGCTGACGCCCGCTGCGGTGAGGGCCAGCCAGCCGTGGCCGCGCACCTCGGTATCCGGGCCGACCTCGCCGGGCTCGACCGAGAGGGACCCACAGGCGGACCGGGCGCCCGTGGTGCCCGCATTGGCCTCGTCGTACTCGGGGTCGAAGCCCGGTTCGTCGACCGCGAGGGTCTCCCACGGCAGCGGGTCGCCCTCCCATTCGGGGTCGCCCTCGGCGGCGTACTGACGGATACCCGGCCGTTCTCGGCGACCATCCACACGTCGGAGCCGCCGGCGTGGTCCAGGAAGAAGAACTGGGCCTGGCCGCAGTGGACGCTGACCCGCTCGACCGTCTCGATCATGCCGTCCCTGGGTCGTCGACGAGCAGGTCGAAGGGACCGAAGACCAGGCGTCAGCCGTTCAGCTCCGGGGTGACGAAGGCCCGCCCCACGGTGCGGCCGGCGCCGTCCGGCCCGGGTAGCCGGATCTCCCGGCTCTCCGCCGCCTGGATGCCGGCGGCGACCGTGACGGGCCGGCGGTCGTGCAGGCCCAGGGCCTCGAAGACCCCCCCGTACGACGCCCCGGGCACGGCCATCCGCCAGCCGCTGAGGGTCGACGACGGAAGCCTCGGGATCTCGTCCAGGATCTTCACCCGTATAAGCCTCGGGAGCTGTTCGAAACTCCGGCGACCGGGAGGTGCGATGCCGCCTGAGCGGCGCGAT
>NZ_JBSFTP010000149.1:0-7089 GCF_053591315.1 Streptomyces sp. NPDC003042 | reverse complement strand
GTGTGATATGACGTTGGGGGGGCCGGGGACTGGGGGCGCGCGTCGGCCAAACCGGCCGCCCCCCCCCCCGCCAGCCCCCCCCACGGGGGCGCCGCCCCCGCCCGCCCCCCGGGGTCCGGGCGAGGGGCCGTCGCCGTCCCCCGTACAGGCGACAATGGGCGCATGAGTCTGTTCCGCGACGACGGCATCGTGCTGCGCACCCAGAAGCTGGGTGAGGCGGACCGCATCATCACGCTGCTCACACGGGGCCACGGCCGGGTGCGGGCCGTCGCGCGCGGGGTACGGCGTACGAAGTCCAAGTTCGGCGCCGGGCTGGAACCTTTCTCCCACGCCGACGTGCAGTTCTTCGCCCGCGGCAGCGATCTGATCGGCCGCAGCCTGCCGCTGTGCACCCAGACCGAGATCATCTCCCCCTACGGCAACGGCATCGTCACCGACTACGCCCGCTACACCGCCGGCACCGCGATGCTGGAGACCGCCGAGCGGTTCTGCGAGAACGAGGGCGAGCCCGCCGTACAGCAGTACCTCCTGCTCGTCGGGGGCCTGCGCACCCTCTCGCGCGGCGAACACGAACCCCACCTGATCCTGGACGCCTTCCTGCTGCGCTCCCTCGCCGTCAACGGCTACGCGCCCAGCTTCGACGACTGCGCGCGCTGCGGCATCCACGGCCCCAACCGGCACTTCTCCGTCGCCGCGGGCGGAGTCGTGTGCGGGGACTGCCGGGTGCCCGGCAGCGTCGTACCCTCATCGGAGGCCATCGCCCTGCTCAGCGCCCTGCTGACGGGCGACTGGGGGTACGCCGACGCCTGCGAGGCGCGTCACGTGCGGGAGGGCAGCGGGCTGGTCTCGGCCTATCTGCACTGGCATCTGGAGCGCGGGCTACGCTCCCTGCGATACGTCGAGAAATAGGAGCTGGACACATGGCACGACGCGGGATTCTGGGACGCTCTCGCCGCGAGTACAAGGTTCCCGAGCCGCACCCGACCGGTGCGCGTCCGCCGAAGATCCCCGGCGAGCTGGTCCCGAACCACGTCGCGATCGTCATGGACGGCAACGGCCGCTGGGCCAAGGAGCGCGGCCTGCCGCGCACCGAGGGCCACAAGGTCGGCGAGGGCGTGGTGCTCGACGTGCTCAAGGGCTGCCTGGAGATGGGCGTCAAGAACCTCTCCCTGTACGCCTTCTCGACGGAGAACTGGAAGCGCTCGCCCGACGAGGTCCGCTTCCTGATGAACTTCAACCGTGACGTCATCCGGCGCCGCCGTGACGAGATGAACGAGCTGGGCATCCGCATCCGCTGGGTCGGCCGCATGCCGAAGATGTGGAAGTCGGTCGTCCAGGAGCTCCAGATCGCGCAGGAGCAGACCGTCGACAACGACGCCATGACCCTGTACTTCTGCGTCAACTACGGCGGCCGCGCGGAGATCTCGGACGCGGCGCAGGCGATCGCGAGGGACGTGGCGGCGGGCAAGCTCGACCCGTCGAAGGTCAACGAGAAGACCTTCGCGAAGTACATGTACTACCCGGACATGCCGGACGTGGACCTGTTCCTGCGCCCCAGTGGGGAGCAGCGCACCTCCAACTACCTGCTCTGGCAGAGCGCGTACGCGGAGATGGTCTTCCAGGACGTGCTGTGGCCGGACTTCGACCGGCGCAACCTCTGGGCGGCCTGCCTGGAGTACGCCCAGCGCGACCGCCGCTTCGGCGGGGCGGTACCGAACCAGGCCGAGGGCTCCGCCGGCTGACCCGGGAATAGGATCCGCTGTCATGGACACGAACACGGTACCGGCGGCCGACGAGGCCGTACGGCTCGTCTACCGGGCCACGACGGCGGATCTCAACGACGCGGTCCGGGCGCGCAACAGCAGGACGCCGGCCGGACGGCGCAGGCGGTGGGTCTACGTAGGGATCGCCGTGCCGTTCCTCGCCCTGAGCGTGCTGTCCGCGCTGGGGAGCGACGGCATCCAGCCGGTCTCGGTCGGGCTGGCCGCGGGCGCGCTGAGTATCCCGGTGACGGCGCTGATCTTTCCCCGGCTCCAGGTACGGGCCTTCGCCGAGCTGCTGGAGAAGGCGGGGGAGATGCGGGCCGTCGTGGACGACAGCGGGGTCCAGCTGACCACAGCGGACACCGCGACCCGCATCGGCTGGGCGGCGCAGCCTGCGTACGCGGAGACGGACCGGGCATTCGTCATGCTGAGCGCCGACAAGCAGGCGGTCGGCATGACGGTCCTTCCCAAGCGGGGCGCCCAGGCCCCGGCCGACGTCGACCGGCTGCGGGCGATCCTGGACCGGAACCTGCGCAGGCTCTAGAGCGCGGCGGCGCAGTCCGAGCAGGTGCCGAAGATCTCCACCGTGTGGGCCACGTTCACGTAGCCGTGCTCGGCCGCGATGGAATCCGCCCACTTCTCCACCGCCGGGCCCTCCACCTCGACCGCCTTGCCGCACTTGCGGCAGACCAGGTGGTGGTGGTGGTCCCCGGTGGAGCAGCGGCGGTAGACGGACTCGCCGTCGCTGGTGCGCAGCACGTCGACCTCGCCGGCGTCGGCGAGGGACTGGAGGGTGCGGTAGACGGTGGTCAGGCCCACGGAGTCGCCACGGTGCTTGAGCATGTCGTGCAGCTCCTGGGCACTGCGGAACTCGTCCACCTGGTCCAGCGCCGCCGCCACGGCGGCCCGCTGCCGGGTGGACCGCCCTCGTACTGGCGCGGCATTCGTCTCGCCAGGCGCAGTCGCCACCGGTTCCTCCTCGTATCGGTCTCGGCCCATTGTGCCAGGCGGCCGTGGCTACTGGACCTTCACGTCGTCGCGGGCGCAGACCTCCTCGGCGGCGTGGGCCGCTTTGGCCCGGCGCCGGGTGAGCGGAGCGGACAGGGCGGTCACCGCCATGAAGACGGCGATCGCGAGCAGGACGATCATGGCGCCCGAGGGCGCGTTGACGTAGTACGTGGTCGTCGTGCCCGTCAGGGACACGGCGAGGCTGATCGCCACGGCCAGGCCCAGGGTGGCGGCGAAGCCGCGGGTGACCCGCTGGGCGGCCGCGACGGGGATCACCATCATGGCGCTGACCAGCAGCAGCCCGACGATGCGCATGGCGACGGTGACGGTGACGGCCGCGGTGACGGCGATCAGCAGGTTCAGCGCGCGCACCGGCAGGCCGGTGACCCGGGCGAACTCCTCGTCCTGGCAGACGGCGAAGAGCTGCCGGCGCAGGCCCACGGTGACGGCGAGGACGAACGCGGCGAGGATCGCCATCGCGGTGACGTCCTCGGGCGCGACGGTGGTGATCGAGCCGAACATGGCGCTGAGGAGGTTGGTCGTGGAGCCGCCGCCCACGTTGATGATCATCACGCCGCCGGCCAGGCCGCCGTAGAACAGCATGGCGAGCGCGACGTCACCGCTGGTCTTGCCGCGGGAGCGGATGAGCTCCATGCCGACGGCGCCGACGACGGCGACCAGGGTCGCCATCCACACCGGGCTGGTGTTCATCACGAAGCCGAGCGCGACACCGGTCATGGCGACATGGCCCAGACCGTCGCCCATGACGGCCTGGCGGCGCTGCACGAGGTACGTGCCGATCGCCGGAGCGGTGATCCCCACCAGTGCGGCGGCGATCAGCGCGCGCACCATGAAGGGGTAGTCGAGGAGGCCCATCAGCTCAGCAGTCCCGTCCGCAGGGGTTCGGCGTCGTGCGCCGCGTGGGGGTGTACGTGGTCGTGGCCGGGCAGGGCGTGCTGCCCCACGGCCTCGGGGGGCGGGCCGTCGTGGACGACGCAGCCGTCGCGCAGGACGACGGCGCGGTCGATCATCGGCTCCAGCGGGCCCAGCTCGTGCAGGACGAGCAGGATGGTGGTGCCGGCGGCGACCTGCTCGCGCAGGGCGCTCGCGAGGACCTCCTGGTTGGCGAGGTCCACGCCCGCCATCGGCTCGTCCATGATCAGCAGCTCGGGCTCGCCGGCGAGGGCCCGGGCTATGAGGACGCGCTGGTGCTGGCCACCGGAGAGGGCGCCGACCGAGGCGTCGGCGTACGCGTCCATGCCGAGCAGGGTCAGGGCGCGGTCGACGGCGGCCTTGTCGGCATTGCGCAGGATCCCGAAGCGGGTGCGGGCCAGCCGGCCGGAGGAGACGACCTCGCGGACGGTGGCCGGGACGCCGCTGGCGGCGGTGGTGCGCTGGGGGACGTACCCGATGCGCGACCACTCGCGGAAGCGCTTGAAGTCGGTGCCGAAGACGGAGAGGGTGCCGTTGCTCAGCGGGACCTGGCCGACCACGGCGCGGACGGCCGTGGACTTGCCGGAACCGTTGGCGCCGAGCAGCGCGACGACCTCACCGCGGTGGACGGTGAGGTCGACGCCGCGCAGCACGGGGCGGGAGCCGAGCGAGGCCGTGGCCCCGCGCAGGGATATGACGGGCTGGTCCTCAGCCGGTCGGGGCGTGGACTGCATGGCTCGCGCCTCCGTTGCTGCTGTCATTACTTCGCTCCGAGCGCCTTCTGGAGGTTCTTCAGGTTGGACCGCATGACCTCGAAGTAGTCAGCGCCCTGGGACTTGTCCGTGATTCCCTCGAGCGGGTCGAGGACGTCGGTCTTCAGTCCCGTGTCCTGGGCGAGGCTCTTGGCCGTCTTGTCGCTGGCCAGCGTCTCGAAGAACACCGTCGACACATTGTCCTTCTTCGCGACGGTCTGGAGCTCCTTCATGCGGGCCGGGCTGGGCTCGGCCTCGGGGTCGACGCCGGAGATGCCCTCCTGGTCGAGGCCGTAGCGCCCGGCGAGGTAGCCGAAGGCGGAGTGGGTGGTGATGAAGGTCTTGGTGGCCGTGTTCTTCAGGCCGTCCTTGAACTCGGTGTCCAGCGCGTTCAGCTTGGTCACGAGCTCGTCGGTGTTCTTCTTGTAGTCCGCGGCGTGGGCGGGGTCGGCCTTCTCCAGGGCGGCGCCGACGCCCTTGGCGACCTCGGCGTACTTGGAGGGGTCGAGCCAGACGTGCGGGTCCGCGCTGGCCTCGTGGTCGTGGCCGTCGTCCTTGGCGGGCTCGGACGGCTTGGCGTGCTCGTCGCCCTCGGTGTGCGCGTGGCCCTCCTCGCCGTGGCCGGGCTCGGCGGCCTGGGCCTCGAGCTTGGTGAGGGTGGCGGCGTCGACGGTGTTCTTCACGCCGGACTGCTCGACCGCCTTGTCCACGGCGGGCTGGAGCGACTTGAGGTAGAGCACCACGTCGGCCTCGGCCAGCTGGGCCGTCTGCTTCGGGGTGATCTCCAGGTCGTGCGGTTCGACGCCCGGCTTGGTGAGGGTGGTGACCTTCACGTGGTCCTTGCCGATCTGCTCGGCGAGGAACTGCATGGGGTAGAACGACGCCGTCACGTCGAGCTTGCCGTCCTGCCCGTCCGTGGCGGCCGGCGGGCCGTCCGTGGAGCCCGCCGCTCCGGCTCCGGAGCAGGCGGTGAGGGCCGTGGCGCCGAGGGCGACGGCTCCGGCGAGGACGGCGGTGGGTATGAGGCGTCGTACGTTCATGACATCCATTTTCATCAAAAGTGGAAACGATTGTCAAAAACGCAGGTGAGGGGACTGCCTGAGGGCCGTCGAAGGGGGTCCCGATTTGAATGCGGGGGTGCAGGCGCCGGTAACCTGAAGACTTCGCCGTTCGTCCTCGTAATGAAGAGAGCACCGTGGCCGCCGACAAGATCGAAACCATCGTCAGCCTGAGCAAGCGCCGTGGCTTCGTTTTCCCGTGCAGTGACATCTACGGCGGCTCCAGGGCTGCCTGGGACTACGGCCCGCTCGGTGTCGAGCTGAAGGAGAACATCAAGCGCCAGTGGTGGAAGGCGATGGTCACCGGGCGTGAGGACATCGTCGGCCTCGACTCGTCCGTGATCCTGGCCCCCGAGGTGTGGGTGGCCTCCGGTCACGTCGCCACTTTCTCCGACCCGCTCACCGAGTGCACCGCCTGCCACAAGCGCCACCGCGCGGACCACCTTGAAGAGGCGTACGAGGCCAAGCACGGCCGCCTGCCCGCCAACGGTCTCGCGGACATCAACTGCCCCCACTGTGGCGTGAAGGGCCAGTTCACCGAGCCCAAGCAGTTCTCCGGCATGCTGGAGACGCACCTCGGCCCGACCCAGGACTCGAAGGCCTACCTGCGCCCCGAGACCGCCCAGGGCATCTTCACCAACTTCGCCCACGTGCAGACGACTTCCCGCAAGAAGCCGCCCTTCGGCATCGCGCAGATGGGCAAGTCCTTCCGCAACGAGATCACGCCGGGCAACTTCATCTTCCGCACGCGCGAGTTCGAGCAGATGGAGATGGAGTTCTTCGTCAAGCCGGGCGAGGACGAGCAGTGGCAGGAGTACTGGATGGCCGAGCGGTGGAACTGGTACCGCGACCTCGGCATCCGCGAGGAGAACATCCGCTGGTTCGATCACCCGAAGGAGAAGCTCTCCCACTACTCGAAGCGCACCGCCGACATCGAGTACCGCTTCAACTTCGGTGGCAACGAGTTCTCCGAGCTCGAAGGCATCGCCAACCGCACCGACTTCGACCTCAAGGCGCACTCCGCCGCCTCCGGTCAGGACCTGACCTACTTCGACCAGGAGGCCGGCGAGCGGTACACCCCGTTCGTCATCGAGCCGGCGGCCGGTGTCAACCGCGCCATGCTCGCCTTCATGCTCGACGCCTACAACGAGGACGAGGCCCCGAACGCCAAGGGCGTCATGGAGAAGCGCACCGTCATGCGCCTCGACCCGCGCCTGGCCCCCATCAAGGTCGCCGTCCTGCCGCTGTCGCGCAACCCGCAGCTGTCGCCGAAGGCCAAGGGCCTCGCCGCCGACCTGCGCAAGAACTGGAACATCGAGTTCGACGACGCGGGCGCCATCGGCCGCCGCTACCGTCGCCAGGACGAGATCGGTACGCCGTTCTGCGTCACCGTCGACTTCGACACCCTGGACGACAACGCGGTGACGGTGCGCGAGCGCGACACCATGAAGCAGGAGCGCGTCTCCCTGGACCAGATCCAGAGCTACCTCGGCAGCCGCCTGCTCGGCTGCTAGGTTCCGCTATTGGCGTCGATGACGACGTCCGTGCGGGCGGCGCCGGTGCCCTCGACCTGCA